>DAITNE010000035.1:0-9033 GCA_036834765.1 Methylocella sp. | reverse complement strand
CAGCGACAATACGGCGGGCGTCAGCCAGGCCATCCTCGAGGCCATCGTCGCAGCTAACGCCGGCTCGGCGCCTGCCTATGGCGCCGATCCCTTTAGCGCCGCGGCCGCGGACCTCCTGCGCGAAGTTTTCGAGACGGACCTGTCCGTTTTTCTCGTCGCGACGGGAACGGCGGCCAACGCCTTGGCGCTCGCCGCGCTCTGCCCGCCCTGGGGCGCCGTTTTCTGTCACGAGAGCGCGCATGTGATGGCGGACGAGTGCGGAGCGCCCGAGATGTTTACGGGCGGCGCGAAGCTGATCGGCGTTGGCGGCGGCGCTGGAAAGATCGGGGCGGACGCACTCGCAGCTAGCCTCGCTGGCTTTCCGCGCGGACTCGTCAAACAGGTTCAGCCCGCCGCCCTGTCCCTGTCGCAGGCGACCGAGTGCGGCACGATCTATAGCTGCGCCGAAATCGCGAAGCTGTCGGCGCTCGCGCACGCGGCCGGCCTTGGCGTCCATATGGACGGCGCGCGCTTCGCCAACGCGCTCGTCGCCCTCGATTGCTCGCCCGCTGAGATGAGCTGGAAGGCCGGCGTCGACATCCTCTCGTTCGGCGCGACGAAGAACGGCGCGCTGGCCTGCGAGGCGCTGGTGGCTTTCGGGGCCGGCAAGGCCGAGGCGCTGCCGTTTCAGCGCAAGCGCAGTGGGCATACGGTCTCGAAAGGCCGCTTTCTCGGGGCGCAAATGGTCGCCTACCTCAAGAATGATCATTGGCTCGCCAATGCCCGCGCAGCCAATGAGCAGGCGCGCCGGCTGGCCGCGGGCCTCGCCAAGGCGCCCGGGGTGCGGATGCCCTGGCCGCGTCAGGCCAACGAGGTGTTCGCCTTCCTGCCGCGCGAAACCGACGCCGCCTTGCGCGCGGCGGGCGTTCGCTACTATGGCTGGACGCGCCCCGAATTTGGCGCCGCCGGCGCGCAAGATGCGGCGAACGAGACGTTCGTCAGGCTGGTGACTTCGTTTTCGACCACGGCGGCGGAAGTCGACAAGGTGATCAGGCTCGCGCGGCGCTGAACTGGCGTTTGGCCGAGGCGAAAGAAAAAGGCGCCTCGATTGAAGCGCCTTTCCCTCAAGGCGGCGATCCGCCCGATGAAAATTCAGGCGGCCCTTAGGCGGCCTTCGGCGAGGCCACGACCTGGGGGCCGGCCTCCGCCTGACCTCCGCCAATCGGGATCTGGCGCGGTTTGCGGGCCTCGGGAAGTTCGCGCACCAGGTCGATGTGGAGCAGGCCGTTTTCGAGGCTGGCGTTGGTCACCTGGACATGATCGGCAAGCTGGAAGCGGCGCTCGAACGACCGGGACGCAATGCCCCGATAGAGCACCTCGGTCTGGCGGTCCTCGCCCTCGGGATGCGCGCCGCGCGATCCGCGCACGGTCAGCGTGTTGTCCCGCGTCTCGACGAAGAGGTCCTTTTCGGCGAAGCCGGCGACGGCGATCGAAATTCGGTAGGCGTCCTCGCCCGTCCGCTCGATGTCATAGGGCGGATAGCCCGGCGCGGCTTCGAGCCCCGAAGCCTGATCGAGCATGCCGAACAGGCGATCGAATCCGATCGTCGAACGATAGAGGGGAGAAAGATCATACTGACGCATTGCATATCCTCCGTGAATTGAAGCGACACGTTGTCGAACCCATTATGAGTGGAGGCGTCCTCCTCCAGCCTGTAACGCTTCCGCGCGTCCGTAAGCGGCCCGCGCAAAAATGATGTAATGAGCGGGCCAGCCGTTGCAAGAGGGGTCGCGGCGCGGCTTGAAGATGAGGCGCCAAAATAACGGTCACGGGTGGGGCAGGCGGTCCGCCCCTCAGCCGGATCGGCGCGGCGCCGTGGATTGGACCGAGGGAATTCGACGAATGGAGCTTTGCGTCACCGACCTCAACCCGGCGCCCCCCGGCGTCATCGTGTCGGTCATCAGGACCAAGGACAATGTCGGCCTGCGCGTCGCGCGGTGGCGCTGCGGCGAAGCCTGCGCCGGCACGGTGGCGATCTTCCCCGGCCGGGCCGAGTTCATCGAGAAATATTTCGAGGTCGCGGCCGAGTTGCGCGAGCGGAGCTTCGATGTCGTCATTCTGGACTGGCGCGGGCAGGGCGGCTCCGACCGGCTGGCCGCGCACCCGGGCAAAGGCCACGTCGGGCATTTTTCCGCCTATCAGCGCGATCTTGACGCCCTGCGCCGCGAAGTCCTTGAACCCTTTTGCCGGCCGCCTTTTTTCGCGCTCGGCCATTCGATGGCCGGGGCCATTCTGCTCGATCAGGCGCGCGCCGGCCGCTCGGCCTTCGAGCGCATCGTTCTGACCGCGCCGATGATCGATCTTTACCGGCTGCGCCTGGCGAGGATCGCGCACGGGCTCGCCCCCGTACTCGCCGCGCTTGGCTTTGGGCGGGTGTTTGCGCCGGGCTATGGCGGCGCAACGCCTTATGTGACGCGTCCATTCCAGGGCAATGTCCTGACCTCCGACCCGCAACGCTACGCACGAGCTGCCTCGGTCGCAGCCGCGGCGCCGGAGCTCGCCATCGGAGGGCCGACGATAGGCTGGGCGAATGCGGCCTTCAGCCAGATGCGGCGTCTTTCCCACGCCGAGTATCCGCGCCGGATCCTGACGCCGATTTTGATGTTCGCCGCCGGCATCGACAGGGTCGTCGACACGGCCGCGGCGGAGGCTTTCGCCAGCCGGCTCAAGGTCGGCCGCTGCATCACGCTTGGCCTCGCGCGCCACGAGATCCTGATCGAACGCGATATCGTTCGCGAGCAGTTCTGGGCCGCCTTCGACGCCTTCATCCCGGGTTCGCTCGCCGGGACCGATCCGTTTGCGGCCGGGCTAGCGTCCGCGGCGGCGCGCCCGGAGCCGTCATGAGCAGGATCATTCACGATAATGACGGCTTCGCCTGCTAGAATAGCAAGGGCAACCGCCTAGACCGGAGCTGCACGGCACCTCGCGCGCCCTGGGTCGGCTGGAGCACAGGCTTTGAAGAACCAGCAGAATTTCGCCGTCAAGGAGATCCTGAAGGATGGCGCCGAGGTGACCATCCGGGCGGTCCGCCCTGACGACGGCGACAGGATTCACAAGGCGTTCAGGCGCCTCGCTCCGGAAACCGTCCACAACCGCTTCATGGGCTACAAGCGCGACGTCTCCGACGCTGAGCTCAAACACATCACCGGGGTCGATTTCCGGCGTGACGTCACGCTGCTCGTCACCATCGGCTCGGGGAAGGACGAGACCGTCGAAGGCGGCGCGAGCTATTTCGCGCTCGATCCCGACGCGCCATACGAAAGCGCCGAACTCGCCTTCACGGTCGAGGAGGATTTTCAGGGGCGGGGGATCGCGAGCAGCCTGATGCGCCACCTGATCTGGTTGGCCCGCCAAAATGGGCTGCGGCAGTTCGAGGCCGATGTGCTGATCTCAAACCTGCCGATGCTGGCGGTTTTCCGCGACAGCGGCTTGCCGATGACGATCGAGCAGGATGGCGACACCGTGCATGTCACGCTGTCCTTGCAGCCGGAATCGGACTAGCAGCCGGAATTAAAGGCGTGAGACGCCATTGGGCGGTGTGCTTTTGCTTGAATCGCGCGAAGCGACGAAACTTTTATATGAGCGGACATCCAAGATAGGAATATCATGAAGCGGATAATGAAGGCGGGTTCAGCGGACTTACCCACCGGCAGGCGCGATCTGCTTCGCACCTTGGCTGTTGGGGCTGTCGCCGTCGTGACTACAGCTGCAAGCACTTCGATGGATGCCGGGGCCGTCGCCGGGACCACGGGCGCCGAACCTTCGGAGGGCGGCGGGATACGAGCATTCAAGCTTTATACCGGCCCCGATAATGCTTCGCATGTGCTGGAGGGCACGATAGACCAAAAGGATCGCACCGATGTGGTCGCGATCCATTTCAAGGAAACGCCGGCCCATTCCTCGTACGATTGGCACGATGCCCCAGAGCCGCAATACGTCATTACGCTGTCGGGAACGCTTGAATTCACGACCCGTGACGGCGAGACATTCGTGGTGCGGCCGGGAGAGGTCCTGCTCGCTGAGGACCATATCGGCGCCGGCCACAAATGGCGCCTTATAGACGATCAGCCGTGGCGCCGCGCGTATGTGGTGCTGAAGCCAGGCGCCAAGGATTCCTTCGTGGCCAAGACCGGCGGCTGAGCCGCCCTCGGGACCGTCGCGCGATTGCAGTCGTATTTTCGGCAACAGCGGCCTGCCGATGACGATCGAGCAGGACGGCGACTCCGCGCATATCGCGCTGTCTTTGCAGCCTGACTAATTCACGGCGCCCGGACGGAGCGACGCCAAATCGCGGCCCTTGCGAGCCGCGATTTTATCTTTGGCGCTTTTGTTAGAGAACGACGACCGTCGCGCCGACCTTGACCCGCTGATAAAGGTCCATGATGTCCGCGTTGAGGAGCCGGATGCAGCCGGACGACACCGCCTGGCCGATCGTATCCGGCTCGTTGGTGCCATGGATGCGGTACATCGTATCGCCGTGCTCGTTGTAGAGATACATGGCGCGCGCGCCAAGCGGATTGGCGATGCCGCCGGCCATCGTCTTTGGCAGCTCGGGGCGGCGCTTCAGCATGGCGGCGGGCGGCGTCCAGGTCGGCCATTCCGCGCGGCGGCCGATATAGGCGCGTCCCTGCCAGCCGAACCCGTCCCGCCCGACGCCGACGTCGTAGCGCATCGCCTGGCCGCCTTCGAGAGAGAGATAAAGATAGCGGTTCTTGGTGTCGATCGTGATGGTGCCGGGCTTTTCCTCGGTCGGGTCCTGCACCGGCGTCCGGGTCGGGGCGACGTCGCGATTAAGCTCGGTCGGAAGGCTCGCCTGCTGCTCGGGCGCGTCAGGCTGTCCGCGCATGAGGTCGGCGGAGGACCCGCTGTCAAACGCCTGCGCGCTCGCACCCACCAGAAAGGCGGCGGCGGCCGCACCGAAAATGGCGCTCTTCGTCATCAACATTCCGGAACCCCCCGTTCGACAGCTACGACCGCGTCTGTAAGCGACAGCCAACGCCCAAGCTGTGCGGTTTGTTCCAGATCAACTGCTAAGTTTTCGGGGCGCTCGCCAGACGGATGCTTCGCCTACGGCCTCGGCCAGCTGAAATCGTCGGCGCGTCCCGGCTTCGGCTCGCCGGGCTGCTCCTGATCGACGATTGGTCGCGCGGCGCCGGCTCGCGAGGCGAGTTCGCCGCCCGGCGCGCGCACCGGACCGGTCAGGGGAAAGACGGGGCCGGCGATGGGTTTCGGCGCGGGCGGGGCGGGCGCGCTTGGCGCGGCCTGCGTCGCGCCATTGGCGGGTGCCGCGTCCGCCGGCGGCAGGTCTGCTTCCGCGGGCGCCGAAATGGCGGGGCTTTCGGGGCTTTCCTTTTGTTTCGTCTCCTCGAATGTGCGGCGGATCTCGGGCTCGACGAAATGCGCCAGCTTCAGCGCGCCGGCCTCGGTGAAGTGCACCCCGTCGGAGGCGCGCAATTTGACGATCTGTCCGTTGACGTCGGGTCCCGTCGGGCTGTATTCGCCGGCCTCGTTGGCGAAGGCCTCCCAGACATCGATGTAGGTCGCCCCGTCTTTGCCGGCATATTCGCGGTAGAGATCGTTGAAGGCGGTGGCGTCGGCGGACAGCCGTTCGCTTTTGAGGACCGGCAACCCGACCCAGACGAGCGGGATCTTCTTGTCGCGGAACATCGAGGCGATCGCCTCGATCCGATTGGCGTAGGCCTGTTTCCATTCCGGCGACAGGGGCTCGAACGCGCCGCCCTTGCCGTCGCGCAGCGTTTGCCGGTCGTTGCTGCCGATCATCATGACCGCGAAATCGATGCGCTTGCCGCTGGCCAGAAGATCCTGCGTCGCCTTCGTCCAATCGTAAAAATCGTCACGCACAAGGCCAGTGTCAGCCTTGGACTCGCGCAGGATCGAAACTTCCGGCTGGTCGGCGAAGGAGTCCGTCAACCCTTCCGCCAGCGTTTGCCCGAGGCTATCCCCGATGACGGCGACGAAGAAAGTCGGAGCCGCGGCCGGGACCGGCGGCTTCGCGCCTGCGGTGTCGATCTGCCTCTCATGCGGCCTCGGCCGCGCCTCCTGTCGCGGCCGCGCGGAAGGGCGCCGTGGCCCTGCGCGATCGATCGCCCGCTTCTGCTTCATGACGTGGCTCGACTCCGGCGCCGGCTGGAACAGATGGGTGAACCAGCCGAACGGATCGTCCTGCGCAAACGCCGCCGGGGCGCCAAGGAGCGCCGCCAGCGCGACGGCGAGCGCCAGGGCCCACCGCCTCAGATCGCGCCTCGCGGCCCGCGCCGGCCGACTGTCAGGTGCTGCGGTTTCAGTCATCATGGCGGCTAATATAGACCGCTTCCGCCGCCTGTGCATCCACATCCCCGCCGTTAGGCTGGATCGGGGCGATAGTGATAAGGATGTTCCGGCCGGCGCACGCCATTGCAACGGCCAAGGAGGAAAGCATGCTTGTTCTGGCCCTGGGGATCGTCGTGCTTCTCGGCGCGCATGTTCTGACGACTTTTCGCGAGACGCGGACCGGTCTGATCGAGCGCTGGGGGTACCGGCCTTACAGGGCCGCCTATGCGCTCGTCTCCATTTTGGGCTTCATCCTGATCGTCTGGGGTTTCTCGCGCTACCGGGAGCACGGCCTCATCCAGATCTGGGATCCGCCCCACTGGACGCGCCATATCACCATCACGTTGATGTGGTTCGCCTTCATCGCGCTCGCCGCCATGAATCCCGCTCCGAGCCGGATCCGGGGCTGGCTGCGCCACCCGATGCTGGTCGCGATCAAGATCTGGGCGCTCGCCCATCTTCTCGCCAATGGCGACGCCGGCGGCATGCTTTTGTTCGGATCATTCCTCGCCTTTGCGGTCTATGACCGCATCGCGGTGAAGCGGCGCGGCGACGCGGGCGCGGCCCCGGTCAAGTCGTTCACCCGCGCGGACGCGATCACGCTCGGCGTCGGCACGGCGGCCTATATCGCCATGATCCTCCTGCATCCCGTTTTGATCGGCGTGCCGGCGGTCGGCCGATAGCTTCGTCGCGCGGCACGAAACTCGCACCCGATTTTCCGTTCCCCTAAAGGAGACGGCGCCATAGTCGACACGCTCAAGGCCCGCGTTCGCGAGGGCTCGCCCTATCCGCTGGGCGCCACATGGGACGGCGAGGGCGTCAATTTCGCGCTGTTCTCCGCCAATGCGACGAAAGTCGAGGTCTGCGTCTTCGATTCGGAGGGAAAGACCGAACTCGATCGCATGGCGCTGCCGGAATACACCGATCAGATCTTTCACGGCTGGCTGCCCGATCTTGGGCCGGGCCAGGTCTATGGCTATCGCGTGCATGGGCCGTACGAACCTGACGCCGGGCATCGATTCAACCCGATGAAGCTGCTGCTTGACCCTTACGCGCGAGCGCACATGGGCGACCTGCAATGGGACCCGGCCGTGTTCGGCTACACCATTGGGCACCCGGATGGCGACCTCTCATTCGACGAGCGCGACAGTGCGCCCTTCATGCCAAAATCCATCGTCGTCGATCCAAACTTCGACTGGCACGGCCAACCGAGGCGCAAACCCGTCGCCTGGGACCGGACGGTGTTCTACGAGGCGCATGTGCGTGGCTACACGAAACTCCATCCGGGCGTCGACGAGCATCTGCGCGGGACTTACGCCGGCCTCGGCGGCAAGGCCGTGCTCGATCATATGAAGTCGATCGGCGTCACCTCGGTCGAGCTGCTGCCGATCCACAGCTTCATCAACGACGATCATCTTCTGCAAAAGCATCTCACAAACTATTGGGGCTACAACACGATCGGCTTTTTTGCGCCGGATCCCCGCTACGCCGCCGACCGCGCCAATTGCCTGCGCGAATTCAAGGAGATGGTGTCGCGGTTCCATGAAGCCGATCTCGAAGTCATCCTCGACGTCGTCTACAACCACACGGCCGAAGGCAATGAGCGGGGTCCGACTCTGTCGTTCAAGGGCATCGACAACGCCTCCTATTATCGCCTGATCCCCGATAAGGAGCGCTACTACGTCAACGATACCGGGACCGGAAACACGGTGAACCTGTCGCATCCGCGGGTCATCCAGATGGTCACCGACAGCCTGCGCTATTGGGTCAATGAGACCCATGTCGATGGCTTCCGCTTCGATCTCGGCACCATTCTCGCCCGCGAGCCGAACGGTTTCGACAATCAGTCGGGTTTTCTCAAAGCCTGCTGCCAGGACCCTGTGCTCGCTACGGTGAAGCTCATCGCCGAACCCTGGGATTGCGGCCCCGGCGGCTATCAGGTCGGCGCCTTCCCGCCGGGCTGGGCCGAGTGGAACGACAAATTCCGCGACGCGGCGCGCGATTTCTGGCGCGGCGCCAGCGACGCCGCCGAACTCGCGCCGCGCCTGCTCGCCTCGCCGCAGGAGTTCGATCATCAGGGCCGCAAGCCCTGGGCCTCAGTCAATTTCATCACCGCGCATGACGGCTTCACGCTGGCCGACGTCGTCGCCTACGACGACAAGCACAATGAGGCCAATGGCGAGCACAACAAGGACGGATCGTCCGACAACCGCTCGATGAATTGCGGTGCCGAGGGGCCGACCGACGATGCGGAGATCAACCGCATTCGCGCCCGGCAGATCCGCAACATGCTGGCGACGCTGCTGCTGAGCCAGGGTTCGCCGATGATCGTCGCGGGCGATGAATTCGGCCGCACGCAGAAGGGCAACAACAACGCCTATTGTCAGGACAACGAAATCTCATGGGTGAACTGGAACGTCCGTGAGGAGGGCCGATCGCTGATCCGCTTCGTCGGCAAGATCGCTGGGTTGCGCAGGCGCTTCCCGATCCTGCGCCGCGGGCGATTCCTGACCGACGCCTACAATAAGGAGCTCGACATCAAGGAGCTGACCTGGGTCAACGCCGGCGGCGGCGAGATGGAGCCGGGCGATTGGGAGGGCGCGCAATGCTTCGGCCTCATGCTCGACGGGCGCGCGCAGCCGACCGGCATCCGCAAGCGCGGCG
>DAITNE010000034.1:0-9188 GCA_036834765.1 Methylocella sp. | reverse complement strand
TCCGATGCTGGATGAACGCGAAATCGGCGGCCCGCCGCAGGGCGGACCGCCGCAAGGATTATCGCCGGGGATTATCACATGGCCAAGTCGAAAGGCGAAACATGTGCCACGCGGGGAACGCGGAGCGGCGCCAACGCCCGAAAACCGTCGTCGTCGTCAAGCCCGGCGATGACGATGAGCGTTGCCAGGGCTGAGTTCCCCCATCAGCCGGCCGCAGGCGATAACCGCGCTTCGCCGTCGGCGGGCGCAACGACGCGGCGATAGAGATGCCATGTCGCATGCCCGAGGATCGGCGTTGCGATGGCGAGGCCGACAAACAACGTCGCCATGCCGGCGGCCAGCGCGGCGGCGATGATCAGGGCCCACGCCGCCATCACGAGGGGATTCTTCAAGACGGCCTTGACCGAGGTCAAGATCGCGACCGCGGCACCGACATCCTGGTCGAGCAGAAGCGGGAAGGAGATCGCGCCGATGGCGAAGGCGATCACGGCGTAAACGAAGCCGATGCCGACGCCGAGGGCGAGCAGCCTGTGACCCGCATGGGTGGTGAAGAGCTGATTGAGAAAATGGCCCCAGGATTGCGGCGCCCAGACCCCGAACAGCGATTGATAAAGCGCCTGCGCCGTCGCCAGCCACAAGAGAAAAATCACCATCAGCGTAAAGCCGACCGCCAGGATCGAAGTCATGGCCGGCGAGCGCAAAACACTGAAGGCATAGTCGAAGGAGTGCGGCAGGCCCTGTTCGCGGCGGCGGCTCACCTCATAGAGTCCGATCGCAGCGAACGGCCCGATCAGGGCATAGCCGGCAAGCAGGGGAAACAGCAGTGGGAGAGCGTTCTGGCCGGACGACGTGGGGAAGAGAAAAATCCCGATCAGGAGATAGATGAGGGCGAGAAACAGCAGATGCGAAGGCATGGCGAGGAAATCGTGGAAACCTTCGACCAGAGAGTCTCTTAGGTCGGCAAAGCCGATCTTCCGGACGACGGGAAACTCCTGAATCTCGGAACCGCTCGTAAGAACATGAAAACTGGTCATGCGCGTTCCTCCTTGCGCCCCTTAACCTCGATCGGTTTGAGCATTCTTGTTCGAACTTGAACGTTCACGCGATGTTGAAGAATTCTGCCCGTTGGCGCTGGCGCGTCGGGCCTGCTGCCAACATAAAAGAAATGCCTTGGCTGGCGCTTTTGTTCCCGAAACCTTGCGGGGCCACAGTAAAAAGGTTTTCGTCGTGGCTAGATCTGAGCGATTACTTTCCGAGCCCGCTCGCTGCGTCCCGGAAAGACGGCCGCGACGCTTCGCCGATTGGAATTGACGCCCCCCGGCTTGTCGCTAATCTGTCGCCGAACGGCTTGCTCGCCTCGGCCGGGGCGTTGCGGATCCGCGCGACCGGGAGGCGCAGGCGTCGGGCGAAACGTCGTCCAACTGTCTCAAGAGATCGTTAGGGTCGGATTCCAACGGTGTTTCAGGCGCGTTGAAGCGTCGCCGCGGTTCCCCACGAACGGCGGATCGCGATGGAAAAGGGAGAAACCGCCATGTTTGACGCAAAGCAGCTTTTGGACCTGCTCGCCGGCAACAAGCTCGGACCCGGCGGCGACGCCGCGGCGGCCAGCGTCGACGACGCGATCGCGCGCGGCAAGGCGGCCGCGAGCGAGGCGGCGGCGGCCGCGACGACGGCCACGAAGCAGGCCGCCGATCAGACCGCGTCCGCCCTCTCCGGCGTTCTCGGCCAGGCGCAGACCAAATTGCAAGGAACCGACGCCGCGGAATATATCGGCAAGGCCAAGGAGCTGGTCGAACAAAATCCGGTCGGCACGCTGGCGACGCTCGGTGGATTGGCGGCGCTTCTGCTCGGCACGCCGGGCGGGCGCGCGACGACAGGCGGCCTCGTCAAGCTCGGCGGCCTCGCCGCGATCGGCGGCGTCGCATACAAGGCGTTTCAGAATTACCAGGCGGGCAAGCCGCTGACAGCGGGCGTGCCCGGCCTCGAACAACTGACCGCTCCGCCGCCCGAAACCGCCTTCTCCGAGCAGGCCCATTCGCATGATACGACGCTGCTGCTCGTGCGGACGCTGGTCGCCACCGCCGCTGCGGACGGCAATGTGGACGGCGCCCAGCGCGCCCAGATCCTCGACGGCCTGAAGGCGGCCGGCCTTGAGGACGGCGCCGTGCAGTTTCTGCAAGGTGAAATCCAGCATCCCGCGACCGTTGACGATATTGTGAAAGCGGTCGGCGGCTCGAAAGAGCTGGGCCTGCAGGTCTATGCCGCAGCGCATCTCATTGCGCGCAGTCCGCAGGAGAAAGCCTTCCTGCAGACGCTGGCGCGTGGTCTCGCGCTGGATCCTGCGCTCGTCGCGCATATCGACGCGACAAGCGCCGCGATCGCTGCGCGCTGATCCGGCGAGTTAGCCACCGCCTGGATTTTCGGAACGGTTGGCGCGGGCGCGACGTTCAACTTCGCCCACGCCACCGACGGCTGGGAAAACGGAGTTCTCAAATGGCCACCTCAATCAAGCCCACGCGGGCTGACGACGACACCACAAAAAAGGCGCTCGCAACGCCTTCAGATCTCGGCGCCAACGCCACGTCGGCGATCGCCGCAGAGCTCAATAAGCTCGCGGCGGACGCCTTTGCGCTATATGTCAAAACCAAAAATTTTCATTGGCACATGAGCGGGCCGCATTTCCGCGACTATCATTTATTGCTCGACGATCAGGCGACGCAGATTTTCGCGACTATTGATCCGCTCGCGGAGCGTTCGCGCAAGCTGGGCCAGCCGACGCTGCGCTCCATCGGCCATATCGGCAAGCTTTCGCGCATCGCCGACAATGATTCCGAATTTGTCTCTCCGGCTGAAATGCTTAGTGATTTGGTACGCGATAACAATGAATTCACGGCATTTCTTCGTAGGGCGCATGAAGTCGCTGACAAGCGTAATGATGCGGCGACGACAAGCATTCTCGAGGTCTATATCGACGAGTCGGAGCGCCGCACCTGGTTCCTGTTCGAAGCGAGCCGGGGCGCCGACCGCACCGGCCACTGAGGCGCGGCAAACAGTCGATTAAAGAGGCCGGCCGATCGCCGGCCTTTATTTTTGCCCGCGCGCCGGCGTTTCGCGTAAGGAATGCGGAACCAGACGTGGAGCCGGCGTTCGCACATGCGGATTGGGATCGATCTCGGCGGAACCAAAATCGAAGCCGCGGCGCTCGATGCGTCCGGCGCTATTCTCGTGCGCCATCGCGCGCCGACTCCGGCCGGCGACTATGCGGGAACGCTCGCGACAATCGCGGCGCTGGTCTCATTCGTCGAAGCGAAGACAGGCCGGCGCGGCAGAGTCGGCGTCGCGACGCCGGGCGCCCTTTCGTTGAAGACCGGCCTCATCAAGAACGCCAACAGCACGGTCCTCAACGGCAAGCCGCTCGACCGCGATCTTGGCGAACTGCTCGGCCGGCCGGTGCGGCTCGAAAACGACGCCAACTGCCTCGCGTTGTCGGAGGCGGCCGACGGCGCCGGCGCTGGCGCGCGGGTCGTGTTCGGCGTCATTCTCGGGACTGGCGTCGGCGGCGGCCTCGTCGTCGACGGCAGGCTGGTTTCCGGCCGCAACCGCATCGCCGGCGAGTGGGGGCATAATTCCCTGCCGTGGCCGGACGGCGTCGAGCGGCCGGGCCCCGCCTGCTATTGCGGCAAGACCGGCTGCATCGAGACGTTCCTGTCCGGCGCAGCGCTTGCGCGCGATTATATTGCGCGCACGGGCGCTACCCTAGCGGCGCACGCCATCGCCGCCGCCGCCCGCGCGGGCGGCGCGCAAGCCGACCAGTGCCTCAACCTCTATCAGGATCGCCTCGCGCGCGGGCTGGCCTCCGTCATCAATGTGGTCGATCCCGATGTCATCGTGCTTGGCGGCGGCCTTTCCAACATCGCTTCGCTTTACGACGGACTGCCGGCGCTGATCGCGCGCTACGCGTTTTCGGACGGCGTCGAGACGCCTGTGATTCGCGCCGCGCATGGCGATTCGAGCGGCGTCCGCGGCGCCGCCTGGCTGTGGCCCGCGGCCTGATTTGCACGGGGGTGTTTCACGTGAAACACCCCCGTGCAAAGCGCCTCAACTGTTTCACGTGAAACAGGTTTTGACCGGTTCCGGCCTCCGATCGTTCAAGCGCCGCCGCGATCCCACAGACCTCGGAGGCGATGCCGTCCGATCCAGCCGGCTTGTTGATTTCGCGCCACATGCCGCGGGTATTGCGCCGCGCGCTGTAAACAAGCCTTGCCTGCCGCCTGCTGCTGGCCGACCGCGACGTCGCCGCCGGCGTCTATCCGATGAAAACCTTCAACTGGCCCGCCGAGGGCCTGCCGGCGGGGACGACGCGCCAGCAGTTCGAAGACCGCTATACGGAGTATCCGTTCAATCCGATCGGCCATGGGGCGGAGCGCGTCAGCGCCTATGCCGACGCCGACGGCTTCGTCGAGGTGGCCGAGGCGCCGACCGGTTTCATGTGCATCAAGCGCCATGTCTTCACGCAGATGATGGCGCGCTATCCCGAACTGATTTACACGCCGGACGGGCCGCCGAACCATCCGCAGGCGCATTTGCACTGGCGCTTCTTCGACTGCATGGTCGATCCGGATTCCGGCCGCTACCTGTCGGAGGATTACGCCTTCTGCCGCCGCTGGCGCGACATGGGTGGGAAGGTCTGGGTCGATCTGCAATGCCGCTTGATGCACCTCGGTCAGCATAATTTTCGCGGCGACCTCGCAGAGAGCATGAAAATGCAGGGCCGCTGGTAGGGCTCTATCTGCGTCGCTTCGGCGCAGGGGCGCGGGATCCGCGCGGGATCAATGCGCCCGCGCCGATCACGGTTAAGTCACGTCCGGCGCCTCTTGCGCGAGGCTGCGTTTAGGGCCTTACCTGTCGCCAGGCGATTTCCCAAAAAGGTGCGCACGTGCCGACCGAACCAGTTGAAACGCCGGATCCGCCCGGCGTCGTGAAGCGGGATGAGCTCGCCGGCGCGCCTCTCGAGGCGCGAACGACGGCTCTCGTGCCGATGCCCGAGAGGCTTCCGGCGTTACCGGAGCAACCTGCGCCGCCGCGTCGCAAGAGGCGCTGGCGGACGCTTCTCGCCTTGGCGCTGATCCTCGGCGGCGCCGGCGCCGGCGGGTTTTACTGGTGGCGCCAGCATCAGGCGCTCCTTCCCGCAGGCATCGCGTCGGGCAACGGCCGCATCGAGGCCGAGGAAATCGACATCGACACTAAATTCGCGGGGCGCGTGCTCGAGCGATATGTCGACGAGGGCGACATGGTTACGGCTGGCCAGGTCGTCGCGAAAATGGATACGCGCGATCTCGAAGCGACGCTGAAAAGAACTGAGGCTCAGGTCCTGCAAGCGCGCAAAACGCTCGAAGAGGCGAACGCCAACGTCGTGCAGCAGCAGACGCAGGTCACTCTCGCTCAGCAAGAAATTGAACGCACCACCTCGCTCGTCGCGCGCGGCTACGCCACGAACGAGCTGCTGGATCAGCGCCGGCAGTCCCTGAACGGCGCGCTGGCCCTTCTCAACGCCGCCAACGCTCGCGTCGGCGAGGCCGAGCGCGCGCTCGACGCGGCGACCCACGACGTCGAGCTTTACAAGGTCAATATCGCCGACAACACGCTGGTCTCGCCGACCCTCGGCCGCATTCAATACCGCATCGCCAATGTCGGCGAAGTGCTGCCGGCCGGCGGCAAGGTGTTCACCCTTCTGGATATCTCGGACGTCTATATGGACGTCTATTTGCCGACCGCTCAGGCCGGCCGCGCCCGGGTCGGGTCGGAGGCGCGAATCATACTCGACGCTTGGCCGAAGTTCATCGTCCCGGCGCATGTCTCCTTCGTGGCCACGCAGGCGCAATTCACGCCGAAGGCGGTGGAGACCGAGGACGAGCGCGACAAGCTGATGTTCCGCGTCAAGGTGCGGGTCGATCCCGAGCTGTTGCTGGCGCATGCCGCCGAGGTCAGGACGGGATTGCCCGGCAGAGCTTATGTGCGCATCGATCCGAAGGTCGCATGGCCCGCCGCGCTGCAGTCGACGCCCTCCAAATGAGCTCGCCGCGCGAAGCCTTCGGCGAGCTTCGCGGGGTTTCGCTGCGCTACGGGTCGGCGGTCGCGCTGAATGACGTGACGATCGCTTTTCCGGCCGGCTGCATGGTCGGGCTGATCGGCCCGGACGGCGTCGGAAAGTCGTCGCTTTTGAGCCTCATCGCCGGCGCCCGCCGCATCCAGGACGGCGACATTCATGTGCTCGGCGGCGACATTGGCGACGCGCGCCATCGCGCGGCGATCTGCCCGCGCATCGCCTATATGCCGCAGGGGCTCGGAAAGAACCTCTATCCCGACCTCAGCGTGCGCGAGAACATCGAATTCTTCGGCCGGCTTTTCGGTCAGGATCGCGACGAACGCGACCGCCGCATCGCGACGCTCCTGAAGGCCACGGGCCTCGATCCCTTTCCGGACCGGCCCGCGAGCAAATTGTCCGGCGGCATGCGCCAGAAGCTCGGGCTTTGTTGCGCGCTGATCCATGATCCCGACCTTCTGATCCTCGACGAGCCGACGACGGGCGTCGATCCGCTCTCGCGGCGCCAGTTCTGGAGCCTCATTTCGAGCATGCGCGCTGAGCGTCAGGGCATGAGCGTCATCGTCGCAACCGCCTACATGGAGGAAGCCGAACAATTCGACTGGCTGGTGGCGATGGACGCCGGCGGAGTGCTCGCCACAGGATCGCCGGCCGCCATCAAGGAGAAGACCGGATCCGCCACGCTGGAAGAAAGCTTCATCGCGCTGCTGCCGCAGGAGCGCCGCCGCGGCCACAAGGCGTTCTCGATTCCGCCGCGCGCGCGGGGCGACGGCGAGCCCGTCATCGTCGCGAGCGGCCTGACGCGCCGCTTCGGCGCCTTCACCGCCGTCGACAACGTCAATTTCTCGATCGAGCGCGGCGAGATCTTCGGCTTTCTCGGGTCGAACGGTTGCGGCAAGACGACCACGATGAAAATGCTGACGGGGCTGCTGCCCGCGAGCGCCGGGCAAGTGCTGTTGTTCGGCAAGCCCATCGACGCCTCGGACATGCGCGCAAGGTTTCGCGTCGGCTATATGTCGCAATCCTTTTCGCTCTACACCGAGCTGACGGTTCGCCAGAACCTCGACCTCCACGCCCACCTGTTCCATCTCGGCAAGGACGCGGAGGCCCGCATCGACGCCCTCGTCGCGCGTTTCGGGCTTGGCTCTTATCTCGACCAGCGCGCCGCCGATCTTCCGCTCGGCATCCGCCAGCGCCTGTCGCTCGCGGTCGCCGTCGTGCACCGGCCCGAGATCCTCATCCTCGACGAGCCGACGTCCGGCGTCGATCCGCTCGCCCGCGACCAGTTCTGGGAGCTGCTGGCAGACCTCTCGCGCGACGACGGCATGACCGTTTTCATCTCCACGCATTTCATGAACGAGGCCGCCCGCTGCGACCGCATCGCGTTGATGGATGCGGGGCGCGTTCTCGCGATGGGGACGCCGGCGGAGCTGGTGAAGGCGCGCCGATGCGCCAATCTGGAGGATGCCTTCATCGACTATCTCGAAGAGGCGAACCGCGCGCGCGGGCCGGAGCCGACGCCGCAGACCTCAGTGTCGGTCCCGGCGATCGCGACGGCGCCGGCGGGGCTCGCGCGCCAGCCCCGGAGCGCCTGGTTCAGTCCGCGCCGTATGTTCGCCTACACGATTCGCGAGGGACTTGAACTGTTGCGCGATCCGATCCGCCTCGGTTTTGCGCTGTTTGGGACCGCTTTTCTCATGGTGGTCTTCGGCGCGGGCATTTCCACCGACGTGAATAATTTGACTTTTGCCGTTCTCGACCGCGACAACTCGCACGAAAGCCGAGCTTACCTCGAAGAACTGCGCGGTTCGAGCTACTTCATCGAGAAGTCGCCGATTGTCGATCAGGCCGATCTTGTGAGGCGCCTCCAATCCGGCGACATCAAAGCCGGCATCGAGATCCCGCCGGACTTCGGCCGCAACATCAAAAAGAATGTGCCGACGGAAGTCGGCGCATGGGTCGATGGCGCGATGCCGTTCCGGGCCGAGACGATACGCGGATATCTCCAAGCCGCTCACGCGCAGTTTCTTTCGGATTTCGCCGTGCGCAACGGCCACGCCGCCGCCGATACGCCCGATGAAGTGCGCGAGGCTCTGCGCAATAAAGATATCGCCATGCTCAAGATTCCGGATGTGAACCCCGCGGTGCAGGCGAGGATCGAAACGCGATTTCTCTACAACCAGGATTTCGAGAGCATCTACGCCCAGGTGCCGGGGACCATCGCTCTCCTGCTCGTCATGATCCCCGCCATTCTGATGGCGCTCGCCATCGTGCGCGAGAAGGAGCTCGGCTCGATCACCAATCTTTACGTCACGCCCGTGACCCGCATCGAATTCCTGCTCGGCAAGCAGATCCCCTATATCGCAATCGGGATGGTTAATTTCGGGATTTTGTGCCTGATAGGCATCTTCGCATTCGGCGTTCCTCTGAAGGGAAGCTTCCCGGTGCTTTTCATTGGCGCGCTGCTCTATGTCGCAGCAACGACCGGCATCGGGATGTTGATATCGACGTTCTGCCGCACGCAGATCGCGGCCCTGTTCGGAACCGCGATCCTCACTATGCTGCCGGCCACGACCTTTTCCGGAATGCTCACGCCGGTCTCCTCTCTCACGGGGCTACCCGCCATTATGGGGATCGGCTTCCCAATGACCTATTTTTTGAAGATCAGCGTCGGTGCCTTCACCAAGGGCCTTGGTTTTCAAGATCTTTCCACAACTCTGCTCCAGGTGGCCGTTTTCATCCCCATTCTGACCGCGCTCAGCCTCGCGTTCCTGCGCAAGCAGGAAACCTAGCGAGGGCGCCTTGCCATGAACAGCCTCAGCAATATTTTCTGGCTTGGAACGAAAGAGCTTCGGAGCTTCTTTCGGGACTTCGTGCTTCTTGGACTCGTGATCTACACCTTCTCCTTCGCTGTCTATGTGCAGGGACATAGCAATGCCCAAGAGTTGCACAATGCATCCGTTGGCGTGGTGGACGAAGACAATTCCGCATTGTCGCGTCGGATGACCGCCGCCTTTCTGCCTCCTTATTTCAAGCGACCGGTCGAGATCGCCGCAGGCGACGTCGACCATCTGATGAATACGGC
>DAITNE010000033.1:2064-9403 GCA_036834765.1 Methylocella sp. | reverse complement strand
GTGGATGCGACTCGTGCCTGTTGCGGCAAAAGGGATTCGGCGAGGTCGGAGTCCGAAAGGGAGAAAAAGGCGAAATGCGCGAAGGCGGCGCCCGCCTGCCGCGTTACGGGGTCGAGCAGGGAGGCGATCGGCAGAACGACCAGCGCCGCGGCGATGGCGACCGTCAGGCCGAAAAGGCTCAAAATCGCCCCGCGCAGTCCGTTCATCGGCAATTTTTCCGGTCTGGTCGCTGAGAGACCTCAGCGACAGATAGAAAGCGCGCCGCCAAAGCGCAAATCGCCGCGCTTCCGCCCGCCTATTCGCGCTCGATCCGGATGAATTGCGGCTTCGCCGCCAAAAAACCGTCGGTGACGACCGCGTCGAGGGCTTCCCGGATGGTTCTCTCGTAAGTCGCATAGGTGATGAGAATGACCGGGACCGCCCCCGGCGGCTCGGCGGCGGTGCCCGGGCGGCGGCGCTGCACGATGCTTTCGAGCGAAATGTCGCGTTCGGCGAGGCGCGTCGCGATCGCCGCCGCCGCGCCGGGGCGATCGAACACGGACAGCCGGATGTAATAGCCGCCGCGATGCAGCTGCATCGGCGCATGTTCGGCAAGCGCGAGCGCCGCGACCGGCAGCCCGAACGGCGGCGAGCGCACGCCGCGCGCGATGTCCGCGATGTCGGCGACGACCGCGGACGCCGTCGCCGCGCCGCCGGCGCCGGGGCCAACGAGGGTCAGTTCATGCACCGCGTCGGCGTCGATCGTCACCGCATTGGTGACGCCCATGACCTGCGCGATCGCAGAGGATTTTGGCACCATGGTCGGGTGCACGCGCTGCTCGATGCCGCCCGGCGTGCGGCGGGCGACGCCAAGCAGCTTGATGCGGTAGCCGAGTTCGGCCGCGGCCTCGATATCGGCGAGGCTGATCGATTCGATGCCCTCGATGGCGATGGCGTTCGCGTCGATCACCGTTCCGAACGCCAGCGAGGTCAGGATGGCGAGCTTGTGCGCGGTGTCGAAACCGCCGATGTCGAAGGCGGGATCGGCTTCGGCATAGCCGAGCTTTTGCGCCTCGGCGAGGCATTGCGCGAAGCTCAGCTGCTCCGTCTCCATCCGGCTGAGGATATAATTGCAGGTCCCGTTGAGGATGCCGTAGACCCGCTCGATCGAATTTCCGGCGAGGCCTTCACGCAAGGTTTTGACGATCGGGATACCGCCTGCGACCGAGGCCTCGAACGCGAGCGCGACGCCCTTTTCCTCGGCGAGGCCGGCGAGCCGCATGCCATGGGCGGCGAGCAGCGCCTTGTTTGCGGTGACGCAGGATTTCCCCGCCCGCAGCGCCGCCTCGACCGAATCCAGCGCCGCGCCGCCGGCCCCGCCGATCAATTCGACGAAGAGGTCGATCTCAGGGGATTTCGCCAGCTCGACCGGGTCGCCGAACCATTTGAAGCGGGAAAGGTCCACTCCCCGCTCTTTGCCCGCGTCCCGCGCGGCGACGCCGGCGACAATGATTTTCCGCCCCGTGCGATTGGCCAGAACCTCCGCCTGCCGATCGAGAAGCCGGATGGCGGCGACGCCAACCGTGCCAAGGCCAGCAAGTCCGATGCGCAGGGGAGAAGACATGAGGGCGAAAGCCTGCAGACCAAAGAGCCGAGGCCGCCGCGAGCGTTACAGATGAACGCGCTCGCCCGACCCGGCGCCAGAATCAGGGATGAGGATAAAGCCGGCGAAGCTCGACCTCGCGCTCGATTTGCGCCGACGCGCGCGACCTTGCCCTGATTCTCGCAGCCGATCAAGCCGGGTGTGACGCAGCGGCGCTTCGAGGCGGCGGCGCGGCGCCCGGCCGCCAGCTTGGCTGGTGCGCGGGTTTACGATCCGGCCTTGCGACAAATGGCAGCTCAACGCGTGGCTCCGGCGCCGCATAGAGGCGCGGCCTTGCTTCGCTGCGCCAAACGCTTAAATTGGAGCTTATACTGCAGGATTGAAGAGCGCCCGCCAGCTGGATGCAGGACATGACTTTCGTTGACGCTGTCGATATCGCCGGCCGCAAGGCGGGCCACATAAAATTGCATGGCGAGGAGGCTTTCACCGGCATGCGGCGGGCTGGACGGCTCGCCGCCGAGGCGCTGGATCTTCTGACCGCGCACGTCGAGCCGGACGCCACCACCGAATTCCTCGACGCGATGGTATTCGAATTCGCGATGGCGCACGGGGCTTATCCGGCGCCGCTCGACTATCGCGGCTACCGCAAATCGATTTGCACCTCGATCAACCACGTCGTCTGCCACGGCATGCCGGACCGCAAGCCGCTAAAGGAGGGCGACATCATCAACATCGACGTCACCCTCATCGTCGATGGCTGGCACGGCGACTCGAGCCGCATGTATATCGTCGGCGAGGCGCCGCGGCGCGCCCAGCGCCTCATCGAAGTCACCTATGAAGCGCTGCTGCGCGGCATGGCGGTGGTGCGTCCCGGCGCGACGACAGGCGACATCGGCGCCGCCATACAGGATTACGCGGAAGGCGAACGCTGCTCCGTGGTGCGCGATTTTTGCGGCCATGGGCTCGGGCGGCTGTTTCACGACGAGCCCAATATCCTGCATTATGGCCGTCGCGGCGAAGGCGTGATGCTGCGCGCCGGCATGTTCTTCACCATCGAGCCGATGATCAATCTCGGCCGCCCTCAGGTGAAAATCCTCTCCGACGGCTGGACCGCCGTGACGCGCGACCGCTCGCTCTCGGCCCAATTCGAGCATTCGATCGGCGTCACCGAAACCGGCTACGAAATCTTTACGCTGTCGCCCAAAGGCCTGCACCATCCGCCCTATAGCCTCGGCGCGGCGGACCCGGCATGACCAAGGCGGAAGCCGGGCTCAAGGACGATCCGCAGCCAAGCCTCCTTGCGGCCGATGAGACGCCGCATTATCACGGCCACAGGGAGCGGCTGCGCAGCCGCTTCCGCAAGGGCGGCGCCGAGGCGCTGGCCGATTACGAGCTTCTCGAACTGATCCTTTTCCGCGCCATGCCGCGTCGCGACGTGAAGCCGATCGCCAAGGCGCTGATCGCGCGCTTCGGCTCCTTCGCCGAAGTCGTTTCGGCGCGACCGGAGCGTCTTGCCGAGATCGAAGGGCTCGGCGAGGCGGCGATCGTCGAAATCCGGATCATCGAGGCGACCGCGCGGCGCCTCGCCAAATCATCGATCGAAAAGCGGCCGTCGATGTCGAGCTTTACCGCCGTCGTCGATTATTGCCGCACCGCCATGGCCTTCCTCGACCATGAGGAATTTCGCATCCTCTTTCTCGACAAGAAGAATTTCCTCATCGTCGATGAGGTGCAAGGCGTCGGCACCGTCGATCATGCGCCCGTCTATCCGCGGGAGATCATGCGCCGCGCGCTCGAACTCGGCGCATCGGCGTTGATTCTCCTGCATAATCATCCCTCGGGCGATCCGGAGCCCTCGACCGAGGACATCTACCTCACCCATCAGATCATCGCCGTCGGCAAGTCGCTAAAAGTCGCGGTGCACGACCATCTGATCATCGGCAAGCACGGCCATGCGAGCCTCAAGGGGCTTCGGCTGATCTAGCGCATCAGACCCCGAACGCGGAAACTGGCTTCGGGAAAATTCCGCCGCTTGGGACCGGAGAAGCGAAGCGTTTCAAAACCACTGTGTGTCTAGAAGTGCTCAAGCAGCGGCTTGACCTGTTTCATTTTGCGTTGGTCCATAAAGAGTTTGAACGCACTTGGCTGCAGTAACGCTTTGCCGAGAAGCGGCAGGCTCTCCGAGACTTTTTTGTCTTTGAGCGCTACCAAGCCCCAGTGCAAGGCTACAAAACCCTGCACGGCCGGCTCAATGGAAATGTTCAGCGATTGCGCAATCAATTTCTTCAAATGCATATTTCCGGAGAAACGCTTAGAGTGTGCAGAAATCGCGGCGGTTCCCTGATCCCATATCGTCCTGTACGAAACAATATCGGGCAAGAAAACGGCATCGCCTAGCGCCGCCAATTTGATCCAAAATTCCGTTTCATCCCCATACAGAAGGGAAATTTTTCTGTCTACATTCCATCCGCCGCACGCGATCGCGCCGCGCGGCTATGCCCGACCTGAACAGGCGTTCCAATCGGCGCCTGCTCGATCATCATCATTTCTAACAACCGACGTGATGGCAGACAGACGAGGCCAGGGTCCAACTGGCGCGTTTCGCCAAGGATCGCCTCATGTTCATCGACATTCACGGAGCGACCCGATGCGATCACCGGGTTCTTGCCTCGAGCCAAAGCGATAGAGACCGCACCATCGAGCGCCGAAATACAATTCGGCGCCAGCCAGTCATCATCGTCGACTGGCTTTGCCCAGTCGCCGTGCGCAGCGTTAATGCCTTTATTGGCGGCCCCGGAGTGTCCTAATGGTTGTGCGTTCCTGATGTAGACGACGCCGGGATACTGCTTGACAACATTGGGCGTATCGTCGGTTGACGCCTCGTCGACGACGACAACTTCGCAGGCCATCGTCTGCTTGATGCAGCTTTCAATCGCACGCCGAAGCATTCCCGCGCGGTTGCGCGTTGTTATCACGACGCTCCAATTCATATTGTATTCCCTTTTCGCACCCGCCCGGCTCCGCCGCTCGAGGTGCCTATTGCATGATCAATTTCCTTGCCCTCGTCCACCACAATAGCGTCGACGGCGCGCTAGGATGGCCCGCCTCGAAACAATTTTGTGTCGCCTGCTCAAAAGCGCCGTACGGGAAAACTCTGGGAGGCGCGCCAAGCACTGTCTCGCACCTTCCTGACGAGCGCGGGCTCGCGCTGGCGGCCGCTCGAGATGGCGTTGTCAGTTCAGCCGGAGCCCGCCGTAGACCAGCCTAATCTCAGCCGGATCGATCAGTTTGGCATGGCGGGCGCCGAATCCCTGGGCGTCGAGGGGAGATTTGGCTCCCGGACCGGAGGCGCTCCCCGCAGACAAAACCACTCCCAGTAAACAAAACCGCTTCCAAAGAGTTAATATGCTTTCGCGACCCCATTGTCGTCCGAGGAGGGCAAGGAGGTTAAGCGGCAGCTTTGCCCCCAATCGGTCGCGGCCGCCATCTCAAACAGCGCAATTCGCATGCCTGCTCACGTCAAATTCCTTATCCGTCACGCCCTGATCGGTTTTTCAATCGGCCTCGTCGCGGTTGCATTGATCGTCTCCCAGGACCTGTTCCGGATCGGAACATTAATTGGAGCTTCAAGCGATCGCTGGCTAGCCTTGGGGATGCTCGGTTTCATGTTTGGCTTGACATTTGGGAGCGTGCAAATGGGATTCGCGATCATGCTCCTTGCGGACACGGATGATTAGGACGCGTCGGGCCAGCGCCCGACGGACCCGCAAATCGCCAGTTGCTCAGTTCAGCCGGAACTCGCCGTCGATCGCCCTGATCTCGGCCGGCCGGATCAGCTTGGTATGTCCGACGCGGACGCTATGGAGCGGACCTTCGAGCTTTTGCGTCCAGAAATTTAAGAACTTGATCAAGGTCGGAAAGTCTGGTGCGATGTCGTAGTCCTGCCAGATATAAGTCTGCAACAGGCGCGGATGATCGGGCAGACGGTAAAGGATCTCCGCCGTCGCCAGGCCATAGCCGGCCAGCTGCTTGATAAAGTCCTCAGACACGCGGGTCTCGACGTTCTTGGCTTCAATCATTGCGATCAACCTCCGAGCCAGCAACGCCAAAAAAGCCGAATGCGTTGCGCGGTTTCGCCAGTTTGCGGCGTCCGCCGCACAAACACGCGCGTCACCTTTAATGTTACGTTGCGTCGTAATTTTGGCTAGCAACTCGCGTGCCGCGCTTAAGTCCGGCGCGCCATGCCGGCAAGCCCGCGGGGGCTTGCGCCCGCCAGCGGCTGTCGGCCGCGCAAACGCGGAAAGAAGTTGCCGATTTGCACTGCGGCTGGAGAAATGGCCGCGCATAGATGCGTAGGGGAGCGGCGGAATGACCGAAGTTACGATTGCGGGCGAGACGTTCAACGTCCGGCTCGAAGGCGATGAGGACAAGCCTGTTTTGGCGCTGGCGCATCAGCTCGGCGGCAGCCTCGCGGTGTGGGAGCCTTTGATACCGGCCCTGCTCGAGCATTTTCGCGTCCTGCGCTGGGATTCGCGCGGACATGGCGGGAGCGTCGCGAATGAGGGGCCTTATTCGGTCGCACAGCTCGCGCGCGACGCCATTGCGATCTTCGACGCCCTTGGCGTCGAAAAGGCGCATTGGCTCGGCCTTTCGATGGGAGCTATCGTCGGACAGGCCGCGCTGATCGCGGCGCCGGAGCGCATCGGGCGCGCCGTGCTCGCCAATACGGGGGCAAAGCTCGGGACCCCGGACATCTGGAACGACCGAATTCTGGCGGCGCGCGAAGAGGGTCTCGAGGCGATGGCCGGGGCCGTCGCCGCGCGCTGGTTCACCCCGGAATTTCGCGAGGCCGATCCCGAAGCCGTCGAGGCGGTCCTGTTCATTTTGCGCGAGACCTCGCCTCAGGGCTACGCCGCCGCAAGCGCCGCCCTGCGCGACGTCGATCAGCGCGAAGCGATCAGGTCGATCCGAAACAAGGTGCTGGTGATCGTCGGGCGCCATGATTCGTCGGCGCCCCCGGAACTCGGCGCCTTCGTCGCCAGCGCCATCGAGGGCGCGCGCCTCGCGACGCTCGAATCGTCGCATATCTCGCCCATCGAACAGACTGACGCCTTTGCGGAGGCCGTGATCGATTTTCTCACTGCTCCCGAGGCCCCGGCGCGACGACCCGCGGCGGCGCGCAAGGCCGCCGGGAGGCGCGCGCGGCAGCGCATCGCCCGCCGGGCGCCAATAAAAGCGCCGGCAAAAAAGGCGACGGCCAAGAAGACGGCTGCGAAACAGACGCAGCGCAGGAAAGCGCCGGCGAAGACAACGGCGGCAAAGCAAGGGGCGCCGAAGAAGGCCCGAGTCGCAAAGACTCCCGCCAAAAAATCCGCGGCGAAGGCTCCGGTCAAGAAATCCGCGGCGAAGAAAGCCGTCGTCGTTAGAAAACGCGCGGCGACGAAATCACCAATCAAGTCCGCGAAATCGAAGCCCGCCGCGACTAAGAAACCCGCCGCAAAGGCCATAGCTAGGGCCGCCGGGAAAAAGGCGCCGTCAAAAGGCAAGGCGACGCGCAAACCGCCCCGACGGCGCTGACTTGGCGCCGCTAGATGGTCTAGAGCGTTCTGTAGCCGCGGTGAACATAGGCGAGCGTATCGCCTTCGGTGCCATAGGCGACGGCCTCGACGAGCCCGATCATCACGAAGTGAGTGCCGACTGGCTTCGCCTCGACGAGCCGGCAATCGAAGGACGCGGCGGCCTGGCGCAACACAGGCG
>DAITNE010000033.1:0-2054 GCA_036834765.1 Methylocella sp. | reverse complement strand
GAGCCGGTCGCGAGTTTGCGCCAGTCGCCGCCCACGAAGCGCTCTTCGAGATGCTTGCCCGTGCGGCCCGCGAAAATCTCGGCCAGCGCCCGATGCGCGGGGCTCACGGCGTTGATGCAAAACACCGCGTTCTTGATCATCCGGGCCGCCGCGGGCGATGTCTTCTTGATGCAAAACAGCATCGTCGCCGGCTCCAGCGAGACCGACGTCGCCGAGGTCGCGGTGATCCCGGCGAGACCCGCAGGTCCCGCGGTCGTGACGATATGGACCGACGCGCCGACGCGGCTCATCGCTTCGCGAAAATGCGCGGGGTCTGGGCCAAAGTCGGACGGCGCGGCGATATCGGCGCCGCCAAAGCTGGATCCGGCCATATTCGTCACAAAACTCCTGCTTCCCTGTCGCGCGCGCCGGAACGGCCGGAAACAGACGCCCTTTGATAGCAAGATTCACGCAATCGACAAAGCGCAGCAGGGCGCGAAGCGGTCGGAAAGGCGCCCTACTTGCAAGCCAGACCCCGACGAAGCAATGTCTCGGCCTGAAGCGTTCGGCTTCGACCGTTGCCGAATCAAAACATTACCGCAAAAGAGCACCAAAGGACGCTCATGGAGATTTTCCTGCAGCAATTGATCAACGGGATTACGCTCGGCTCGATCTATGGCCTGATCGCCATCGGCTACACCATGGTTTTCGGCATTATCGGCATGGTCAATTTCGCGCATGGCGACGTTTTCATGCTGTCGGCGTTCATCGCGCTCATTCTGTTTCTGGCGCTGACCCAGATCCTCGGCGTCGCCTCGCTCGCGCTGGCCTTCGTCGTCGTCCTGTTCGCTTCGATGGCGCTGACCTCGCTGTGGAGCTTCATGATCGAGCGCATCGCCTACCGGCGCCTGCGCGGCTCGTTCCGCCTCGCGCCGCTGATCTCGGCGATCGGTATGTCGATCTTCCTCTCCAATCTCGTCTATGTGCTGCAGGGGCCGCGCAACAAGGCGCTGCCGCCTTTGTTCACCGACGTCATCAAGGTCACCCATGGCGGCGGCTACGACGTCACGCTTTCGCTGAAGCAGGTGCTGATCGTCGGCGTGACGGTCGTGCTTCTGGCCGGCTTCTGGTTCCTCGTGCAGAAAACATCGTTCGGGCGGGCGCAACGGGGCTGCGAGCAGGACAGCCGCATGGCGGCCCTGCTCGGCATCGACGTCGACCGGACGATTTCGCTGACCTTCGTCATCGGCGCGGCCCTCGCCGCCGTCGCGGGCGTGCTCTACATCATCTATTATGGCGTCATCAATTCCGGCGACGGCTTCGTCCCGGGCGTCAAGGCGTTCACGGCGGCGGTTCTCGGCGGCGTCGGCTCGCTGCCGGGCGCCGTGCTTGGCGGCCTGCTGATCGGCTTGATCGAGACCTTCTGGGCGGCCTATTTCTCCAGCGACTACAAGGACGTCGCGGCCTTCTCCATTCTTGCGATCACGCTGATTTTCCTGCCCTCTGGCCTCTTCGGCCGTCCCGACGTCGAGAAAGTATAGGCGGGAGATGACAGGGTCCGATGACGCTCCGGCTCGTTTTGGCTTTTCCCCCACGCTTCGCGCCGCCTTGATCGAAGCGACGAAGGCGGGCGCCGTGATGTTCGGCCTCGCCTTTCCCATCCTAGCCTATCGCACCGACCAGAATTTCTCGAACGAGCTTTTCCTGCGCAGCCGCTGGCCCGCGGTGCTCGCCGCGGCGCTCGCGGCTTTCGTGATCCGCTTTATCGTCGTGGCTTTGCCGCGCCGGCCCGCGCGCGCGCCGGCCAAAGCCGAAGCGCCGCCGCGCAGCCACGCTATAGCGGCGCGCTTCGCCGGGAGCGCCGGCATCGCCGCGCTCATTGCCTTCCCCATCGTCATGCTGGCCATGTTCGGCCCCGCCGGCGCGCAGAAATGGATCGATAATTTCGGCGTCCAGATCCTTCTTTATGTCCTGCTCGGGTGGGGCCTCAATATCGTCGTCGGACTCGCCGGGCTGCTCGATCTCGGCTATGTCGCCTTCTACGCGGTCGGCGCCTACGCCTACGCCCTGCTCTC
>DAITNE010000032.1:0-9530 GCA_036834765.1 Methylocella sp. | reverse complement strand
GCCGCGGTTTGCATCGCCGCAACCGTTAGCTACTGGTTATGAGTCTGGACCCTAGTTTCATTGACGCGGGCCTAAGTATCCGCGCGAGCGAAACTGGCGGCGTCCAAACACTGGCGGGCGAGGCAAAATATCCAAATTGTTATAAAGAACGGCATCCTGCGATAGATGCCGAAGGTCATCTCTTCTCCAACTACGGCATCCTGGACCAGCAGTGCAGGAGAATATCGCCAAATTTGGTGGCGACAAGAACAACGTGACGCTCGGCGGCCAGTCCGCGGGCTGCGTCGACACGGAATCCAATGTCATGTCGCCGCTCGCCAAAGGACTCTTCCACCGCGCGATTTTCGAAAGCGTCGTACTGGAGCCGACGCCGTTGGCCACGGCCGAAGCGCATGGCGTAGCCTTCGCCGTCGCCGCAGGCTGCGGCTCCGGCACGAACGCGGCCACCGCCAAATGCATGCGTAGCCTGACCGCCCAGCAGATCTTCACTCTGTCGGGGACGGACAGAACCGAGGCGCCCTACGAAACGCAAATTACTCAAGACGGCACAGTTCTGCGGACAGGTTCGTGGCGGCCATCGAGAACGGCCAGTTCAACCATATGCCCATCATGAGCGGAACCACCGAGGACGAGCAAAACTTCAGCCTCGGCATCACGGAATACTTCAAGAGTCCTCGCGTTCCCGCGTCGGTGATGGATTAACAATAGAATAGCCGCCTTCGGCACCAACACCAGCTACCCGCCCGGAACCGAAGCCCAGGCGGCGGCTCTTTATCCGCTCGCCAACTACTCTTCGCCGCAACTGGCGCTGGATGCGATCGGGACAGACTCGACCGCATGCGCGCAACGGCACACCAATCAGCTGCTTGCTCCGCAAGTGCCGGTTTACGCGTATGAATTCGACGATCGGACGGCACCGTCATATTTCCCGGTCATGCCCGGGTTCCTGCCGCTCGCATATCACACGAGCGACATACAATATCTGTTCCCGCTCTGGCATGGCGGACCGGATGGGATCGAACACCCGCTAAACAGCCTGCAGGAAGATCTCTCCGATCAGCTAGTGACGGCCTGGACGAATTTCGCCTGGTCGGGCAATCCTAACGGGCAGGGAAACAGCCCATGGCCGCGTTTCAAGGACAAGGAGAACAAGCCAAGCGTCCTGTCGGAGAACATCCCGAACCTGTCGACGTACACGGACGCGCAGTTTTCGAACAAACACCAGTGCGCTTTCTGGGATTCGATTTCGACCTATTGAGCTTCTCAGGCGCACCCGACTGAGGATGCGAGCGATTTGATGGAGCGACGGCCGTAACCATGGCCGTCGCGACATTCGTTCCGAACGCTTCGTGACCCTGATTTCGGAAAGTCGGCGCAAAAGCCCATAATCAAATGGGAGATGCCGCCTCGTTAATCGCGATCGTCCAAGCGTCACATTGTGGTGGCGGTCGGAGGCAACCCGATGCAGTTTGAAAACGCCGCCCCTACGCAACGCCCGGTTGGAAAATGAAATTGCGCCGATCGGCCATTCTCATTGCGGCGCTGGCACCTTTTTGCGCCAGCGGCGGCGTTGCCCTTGGCCAAGCGCCCAGCCCGAGCCGGTCAGGATGGCGAGTCGCACAACGGGCTAAGCGCGATGGCCGCCGAAGCTGCTGGAGCGCAATCTGGCCATGCCGATTTGGAGCCTCTGCGCGAAGCCTCGAGGACCCCGATCTCACGGGTGCCGTCCGGCGATGGCAATCCGCTTTGGGCCATTCCGCTGGAATCCTTGCGCATGACCCGCGAGCGTCCTCTTTTTTCCCTCTCGCGCCATCCGCCGCCCCCGATGGCGGCGGCGGCGCCGAAAGTCAGCGCCCCAACGCCGGCCCAACCGGCGGCGGCTGACAAGCCCCAGATCACGCTCGTCGGCGTTGCGCATGGCGCGAACGTAGACATTGGCGTTTTCATCGACGAGACGGATCAATCTCTCGTCCGGCTTCGCGTCGGCCAGGCGATCCGAGGATGGATCGTTCATAACCTTGATCTCAGAGCGACAATGCTTGCCAGAGCGGACCAGCAAGTGAAGTTAGAGCTGCCTGCGCGCAACACACAGGCGGCCGTTGCGACGCAGCCTGGAACGCCTGGAACAGCGGACATGGCTTCGGCGAGTCCGGTAGGCTGGATCAAACAACTCTCAACCGCCGACCTGTACCAAAGACAGTGAGCTTTGCCTGAGCTGGTCTTTGCGAAAGGGCGTCGCGCCCCACCACGCCATCTTCGACTCACGCGCGAGCAGGGCGACATTCTTGTTGAAGCGCGCGGAAAGCCGTGTCGGGCTTCGCGACATCCATCAGTTACGCGGCTGCGCGTCCACGGTCTGGTAGCCGCGCGGTCGAAATCCAATAGCCTGCCGCAGGGCGAGGCGGAGCTGCTCGCATTGCGGTGGCGGATTGCCCACGCCCTGGTGCATAACCGCGCAGGTGCGCCAGTTCCGGAACGCCGCCTCGTAGGAGATCGTCGGCTCGCCTTGGGGCGAACCCTGCATGGCGCGGCTCGAATCGACCGGCGAAACAGTCACTCTGGGCTGCGCGCCCTTGTCGATGGCGCCCGTCGCATCACTGTCCGCGGCGCTATTTTGATTCTGCGAGGCGATCGTCTGATTCGGCGCGTTCTGAGACTGTGCGGCGCGCGAGACGCCCTCCGCATGGAGCGGCAGCGCTTGAGCCGCGACGACGACGAAAAGCAAGGCTCCCATCTTATTCATCATGTCTTCTCATCTTCGGTGATCTGCCCGAAGTTGACGCTCGCTGATAGCAAACAATTGTTGCCTCAACCTTGCCGCGTTCGGCATGGGGGGACGTGATAAAACGCATATCCGAACGCTGACGGTGAAACGTAAGCATGAACGGCCAATCTGACCAATCCGGAGGCATGAATACCGCGAAAAATGGCTTCGGTATGACAGATTTATGATTGCTTTAACAAAAATCTTTCTGTTTATAATCCAAATGGGCTCGCCATACCCTCTGATGAGAATGCCCATAGAGAGACAAAGCCGTCAGAGCGAAAAAATTAAATCTTGTATAGCGACGTGATCTTAATTCCATAAACATTCTATTCTGATCCAAAGCGGCGCAGCCGCATCGATTTGTTTGCAAACTTTATCTGGCGAAAGCCGCGGACGCCATAATGTTCTCGGGTGCGCTCGGCCTTCGAGACTAAAACTGGAACACTCCCGTCGATCGTGAACGTTATCTATACAAAATTGTAATATATTCACTTTATGAGATGATTTTACATGGAATTATGCATAAGAATCTAACAATTTCGTGATATATATAGAAGTATACTTAAGACAATGTTTCCGTTATGATTAAAGTTGTCGGTTACTATTCTTAACCGAGATTTATGAACGAACTCCCGCCATTGCCGAGCCGCGCGCGCCGACCTCGACCCGAGCAAAAGCGCGCCGAACCATTTATCCACAGGAACATTTGACAACTCGCTACGTGTTCTCTATTTGTTCCTTATAAGTACGCTTTGTGTTTCAGTCAACAGGATGTCTGCCGTGGCGACTATCGCCAAAAAGACGATGAAGGCGCCCCTGCTTTGTGCAGGCGCCCCTCCTCTGCCCGTCGCGACATCGGCAAGACGCGCCGATGGCGATTCGGAGGCGCCGTTCGCCGCCGCCGCGCGGCGTGGTCGCGGCGCATTGACCAACGCCAGCGGCCGGTTCGAGCCGGAAACCCGCATTCCCGAAAACGATGGTTGGGACCTGCCTGAAGAACTCCCGCCGCTGCGGACGGTGGTGATGCAGGAGCGCGCGAAAACAATCATTACGCGCAATGATTCGCCCGACATCTCCTTCGACCGTTCGATCAATCCGTATCGGGGCTGCGAGCACGGCTGCGCCTATTGCTACGCGCGCCCGACCCACGCCTATCTCGGGCTTTCCGCCGGCCTTGATTTCGAAACGCGGCTGTTCTCCAAGAGCAATGCGGCGGCGCTGCTCGAACGCGAATTGTCGGCGCCCGGATATCAGCCGAAGACCATCGCGATCGGGACAAATACCGATCCCTATCAGCCGATCGAGCGGACCGAGAAGGTGATGCGGCAGGTGCTTGAGGTCCTGTCGCGCGCCAATCATCCGGTCGGCATCGTCACCAAATCGGCCCTCATTGCGCGCGATATCGATATCCTCGCGCCGATGGCGGAAAAAGGCCTCGCCAAGGTCGCGCTGTCGGTGACGACGCTGGATCCCGTGCTGGCGCGCAAGCTGGAGCCGCGCGCCAGTTCGCCGGCGCGCCGGCTTGACGCCATGCGGCGACTGGCTGAAGCCGGCATTCCGACCGCCGTCATGGTCGCTCCGATCATCCCCTCGATCAATGACGCCGAGATCGAGGGCATCCTCGACAGGGCGCAGGCCATGGGCGCCCGGGAGGCAGGTTATGTGATGTTGCGGCTGCCGCTGGAGGTGCGCGATATCTTCGCCGAATGGCTGATGACCCACTACCCCGGCAAACTGCGCCACGTCCTGTCCCTCGTCCGTTCGGTGCAGGACGGCAAGATGTATGATTCGACCTTCGGCAAACGCATGACGGGGTCTGGTCCCTATGCCTGGATGATCGGGCGCCGCTTCGAGGCCGCCGCTGCGAGGCTCGGCATGTCGAAAAGCCGCATTCCGCTGCGCTGCGATCTGTTCGCAAGGCCAGCCCGGCAAGGCGAGCAATTGCAACTGCTGTGATCGCCGCGCGGCGAGATCAACGGACCCGGGGCGCCGCCGCGGGCCCCAGCCCTTCTTGCCCAGCCTTTTATTGACGCGGCCTTTTATTGATGGAGGCGATCGCTTAAATCTCTCACGCATGATCCCCGTTCAAAAGAATGATTCGAGCGGCGGCGGGGCCAACGCCGATCTCCCGCCGGCCCCGGAGGCGGCCGAGCTTTCCTCCGACGCCGCCGACGCGGAAACGCAGGATTTCCCTGGTCTCGATCTCAGCGACGACGAGGCCGCGCCCGCCTCGGTGCGCCAGGGCGCCGCCGTCATCCGCGGCTTTTGGCGCCACGCGCCGCTCGGGCCCGGCGTCTATCGCATGATCGCGGCCGATGGCGAGGTTCTCTACGTCGGCAAGGCGAAAAGCGTGCGCCGCCGCATTGCGAGCTATGCGCGCGCGCTCGGCCACACCAGTCGCATCGCCAGAATGATCGCGCTGACCGCCTCCATGGTCTTCGTCTCGACCGAAACCGAGACGGAGGCGCTGCTGCTCGAGACCAATTACATCAAACAGATGAAGCCGCGCTTCAACGTCCTGATGCGCGATGACAAATCCTTTCCCTACATCCTTCTGACCGGCGATCACGCGGCGCCGCAGATCGCCAAGCATCGTGGGGCGCGCCACAAGAAAGGCGACTATTTCGGGCCATTCGCGAGCGTTCTCGCAGTCAATCGCACGATGAACGCGCTGGAGCGCGCCTTTCTCTTGCGCTCCTGCTCGGACAGTTTCTACGAAAACCGCACCCGCCCCTGTCTGCTCTATCAGATCAAGCGCTGCTCGGCGCCCTGCACCGGCGAAATCAGCCATGAGGACTATGCACGGCTCGTCGCCGAGGCGCGTGATTTCCTGTCCGGCAAGAGCCGCGCGGTGCGCGACCTCCTCGCGCGGGAAATGGCGGAGGCGTCCGCCGCGTTGGAGTTCGAGCGCGCGGCGCGGCTGCGCGATCGCATCTCCGCGCTCTCCGCCATTCAAGGCGCTCAAGGCGTCAATCCGAAAAGCGTCGAGGAGGCCGATGTCTTCGCCATCGCCGAGGAGGCCGGCCAGTTCTGCATCGAGGCGTTCTTTTTCCGGACCTATCAGAACTGGGGCAATCGCGCCTATTTTCCGCGCGCCGACAAAAGTCTGACGCCGCCCGAGGTGCTCGGCGCCTTCCTCGCGCAGTTCTACGACGACAGGCCCGCACCCCGGCTGATCCTCCTCTCCCACGAGATCGAGGACCACGCCGTGCTCGCCGATGCTCTGTCCGTCAAAGCCGGGCGCCGCATTGAGATCGCCTGCCCGCAGCGCGGCGAAAAGCGCGAGCTCGTCGATCACGCCGCGCAAAATGCGCGCGAAGCGCTAAGCCGCCGATTGGCCGAAACGACCTCGCAGGAAAAGCTTCTCGCGGCCCTCGGCGAGGCCTTCGGCCTCGAACGCGCGCCGCGAAGGGTCGAAGTGTATGACAATTCCCACATCATGGGGACGCAGGCCGTCGGCGCAATGGTCGTCGCCGGCCCCACGGGCTTCATGAAGGCGCATTATCGCACCTTCAACATCAAGGGCGCGGATCTGACCCCTGGCGACGACTATGGCATGATGCGCGAAGTGCTGCGCCGCCGCTTCGTCCGGCTCGCCAAGGAGCGCGCCCTGGCCGAGGCCGCAGGAGGTGAAGATTCGTCTGGCGAAGGCGCGCCTGAGGCGGACGCTTTTCCGCAGCGGCCGGACCTCATCCTGATCGACGGCGGCAAAGGACAGTTTGACGCGGCGAACGGAATTCTCGCTGAACTCGCCGTCGAGGACGTCGCGGTCGCGGCGATCGCCAAGGGTGCCGATCGCAACGCCGGACGCGAAACCTTTTTCGTCGCCGGCAAGGCGCCGTTCAGGCTGGCGCCTCGCGATCCCGCGCTCTATTTCGTCCAGCGCCTGCGCGACGAGGCGCATCGCTTCGCCATCGGAACCCATCGCGCGCGGCGAAAGAAGGACTTCACCAGAAGCCCGCTCGACGAGATCGCTGGAATCGGTCCCGCTCGCAAGCGCGCCCTGCTGCACGCCTTCGGCACGGCGAAGGCGATTTCGAAGGCCGCCCTGTCGGATCTCGAGAAGGTCGCGGGGGTCAATGCGGCGACGGCCCGGCTGGTCTACGATTTTTTTCACGATGGCGGCGGATAGATCCGTCCAGAAGGACGTTTGATCTCCGGAAGCTGAATATTTCGCCGAATCGGCGCCTATTGACGACGCCGCCCAGAGGATGTTCCCTCAAACCATGGTCACGACGACGATTTTGAGAGGTTCGCGCGGAACCTGGAGCCTGCCGAACCTCCTGACCTATGGCCGCGTCGCCGCGGTGCCGGTCGTCGTCGGCTGCCTTTTCTATTCCGAGATCGACTGGATGCGCTGGGTCGCGCTCGGCGTCTTCATCGCCGCCGCCATCACCGATTTCCTCGACGGCTATCTGGCGCGGGCGCTGGAGCAGCAGTCAGCGCTCGGTCAAATGCTCGACCCGATCGCCGACAAGCTTCTCGTCGCCGCCGTTCTGATGATGCTGGTCGCCGACCACACCATCTCCAGCTACACGCTCGGCGCCGCGGTCGTCATTTTGTGCCGTGAGATCCTCGTCTCGGGCCTGCGCGAATTCCTCGCCGAACTCAAGGTGCCGCTGCCTGTCAGCCGCATCGCCAAATGGAAGACGACGCTCCAGCTCGTCGCCCTCGGCTTCCTGATCGCCGGGCCGGCCGGCGACAAGGTATTGCCGGGGACGACGCAAATCGGCCTCGCGCTGTTCTGGCTGTCGGCGCTTCTCACGATCTACACCGGCTGGGACTATCTCAGGGCCGGCATCAGGCACATCCTTGAGGATTGAGAGTCACCGCATGAAAGCGCTCTATTTCTCCTGGGTGCGCGAACGCATCGGCATCGCCGAGGAAGAGATCGCGCCGCCGCCCGGGGTCACGACGATCGCCGAACTCATGACGTGGCTGCACGGCAAGGGCGAAGGCTATGAGGCCGCCTTCGCCAATAAAAAAGCGATCCGCACCGCGCTTGACCGCACCCATGCGCGCCATGACGCCGCGCTTGGAGACGCCCGCGAAATAGCCTTCTTCCCGCCGATGACCGGAGGCTGAGGATGACGGAGGCGGTCGTGCGCGTCGAGGCGGCGCCTTTCGACGTCGCGCGCGAGTCCGCGCGGCTGACCGAGGGGCGAACCGACATCGGCGCGCTCGTCACCTTCACAGGGCTTTGCCGCGACGAGGACGGCGCGCTCGCCGCGCTCGAAATCGAACATTACCCCGGCATGGCGGAGGCGGAGATCGGGCGCGTCGCCACGGAGGCGCTGGCGCGCTGGCCTCTTCAGGGTCTTCTCATCGTGCATCGCTTTGGCCGCATCGCGCCGGGCGAGCCGATCGTGCTCGTCGCCACGGCGAGCCAGCACCGTCACGAGGCTTTCGCGGCGGCCTCCTTCCTGATGGATTTCCTGAAGACGGAGGCCCCCTTCTGGAAGAAACAGCGCCTCGCCGGCGGCGCTGACGCGGGCTGGGTCGCGGCGAAAGACGAAGACGAAGCCGCTGCCGGGAAATGGCGAACGTAAGCGTGGCTGCGCCTCAGGCCTTGGAACAGCTGCGGCTCTGTGAGGTAAAAGGCGAAGGCGGCGAACGTGAATGCGAAGCCCGTGGCGGTCGTCAGCGGCCAGCCGCCGCTGGCCAAGGCGAGGCTCGACACGGCGGAGCCGGCCGGCGATGCAACGCAATCTCCCAGTCAAGGTTTCGGCTGAGCCGCGCACGAGCGCGTGATTGGAACGGCCCGCAATATTGGCGGGCCTCATCGGAACTGGCGGATGCCGTGGGCTAACAACCTCTCGCCGAAAACATTAAGGCTCAACCCCGCCATGACCAAAAGCGCGCCAGCGAACTCAATTGGGCTGAGCGGCTCGGCGAAAGCCAGCCATCCAGAGACCATGCCGACGACGGGAATCAGCAGCGCGAAAGGCGCGACCTCGGCCGCCGGATAATTCGCGAGCAGCCGGCTCCAGAGGCCAAAGCCGACGACCGTCCCGCCATAGGCGAGCGCCGCTACGCAGAGCGCGAGAGTCCAGCTGGGATGGGCGAGCGCCGCGACGGCGCGCGGGCCCTCGAAGAAAAGCGAGAGCGCCAGCAGCGGCGCCGACGCGGCGAGGCTCGACCAGATCGTGAAGGCGAACATGTCGATGCGGCCGGCCCGTTTGCCGACGATGTTGGCGGCGCCCCAGCACAGCGCCGCCGCGATCACCAGCAGGAAGGGCCAAAGGCTCGCGCCGCCAAGGCGGGCCGAGCCGATCACGACGATGCCGAGGAGAGCAAGGCTCGCCGCGCTCATTTGAACCGCCGTCGGCCGCTCACGCAAAAACGCCCAGGCGAGAAACACCGTGATGAAGGCCTGGAGCTGAATGACGAGCGAGGCGAGGCCGGCCGGCATCCCCTGCGCGATCGCCAGAAACATCAGCCCGAACAGCCCCACCCCGATCAGCAGCCCATAGAGCGCGACGAGTCGCGCCGGCGCCTTCGGCCGGGCCACGAAAAACACGGCCGGAACCGCGGCGAAGGCGAAGCGCAGCGCGGTCAGCAGCAGCGGCGGCGGCCTGCCCGACGCCGATCTTGATGGCGATGAAGGCGAGCCCCAGCGCCAGCGCGGCGACAAGGGCGGACAGGATGTCGCGCGGACTCAAACGATCTTCTCCCTGTTCGAGTTACTGGCTCCCGGCCTTGCCGGGCGATCCGTCACGCGAGAAGGCCGCGGCCGCTCTCCCAGATTTCGCGCGCCATTTCG
>DAITNE010000031.1:0-9607 GCA_036834765.1 Methylocella sp. | reverse complement strand
GACCTTTCCGCGCTCGCCGACGCGGTCGGGACGCCGTTCTATTGCTATTCCAGCGCAACGCTCTCGCGTCATTATCAGGTTTTCAAGGCGGCGCTCGGCGATCTCGACCCGCTCGTCTGCTACGCCGTGAAAGCCAATTCCAACCAGGCCGTTCTGACGACGCTCGCGCGGCTCGGCGCCGGCATGGACGTCGTCTCCGAGGGCGAGTTGCGCCGGGCGCTGGCCGCCGGAGCGCCGCCCGAACGCATCACCTTTTCCGGCGTCGGCAAGACGCGCGCCGAAATGGCCTTCGCGCTTGAGGCGGGGATTTTCTGCTTCAACGTCGAATCGGAGCCGGAACTCCACGCTCTATCGGAGGTCGCGAGGGCAATTGGCCGCGTCGCGCCGGTCGCGCTGCGCGTCAATCCGGATATCGACGCGAAGACCCATGCGAAAATTTCGACCGGGAAGGCCGAGAACAAATTCGGCATTCCGCTAAGCAGCGCGCGCGCCGTTTTCGCCGAGGCCGCGCGCCTGCCCGGCGTCAGGGTCAGCGGCGTCGACATCCATATCGGTTCGCAGATCACCGATCTCGCGCCCTTCGACGACGCTTTTCGCCTTACCGCCGAATTCGTCGCGGATCTGCGCGCCGACGGCTGCGACATCGGCCACATCGACGTCGGCGGCGGCCTCGGCATTCCCTATCGCGACGGCGAAGATCCGGACAGCTATCACCCGGACCGCTACGCGAAGATCGTGCGGTCCCGGCTCGGCGCGCTCGCCGCCCTCGGCGTGCGACTCATCTTCGAGCCCGGCCGGTTGATCGTCGGCAATGCGGGCGTTCTCGTGACGCGGGTGCTCTACGTCAAGCGCGGCGAGACGAAGACCTTCGTCATCGTCGATGCGGCGATGAACGATCTGATCCGCCCCACGCTCTATGACGCCCATCACGATGTGAAGCCCGTCAGGGCGCCCCGGCCACAGGCGCACCAAATCGTCGCGGACATCGTCGGACCCGTCTGCGAAACCGGCGATTATCTGGCCCTCGACCGGACGATGCCCGAGCCCGAGGCGGGCGATCTCTTCTGCGTCATGTCGGCCGGCGCGTATGGCGCGGTGCAGGCCGGCACCTATAATTCGCGGCTGCTCGTCCCCGAAGTGCTGGTGAACGGCGCCGATTACGCCCTCGTTCGTCCACGCGGGACCTACGATGATTTGATCGGACTGGACAAAATTCCGGCGTGGTTGCGTTAGATTGCTTATGCGGCGACGCGCCGCCGGCGGGCGCGGGGATCGCAAAGCCTTCCCTTAAGCGCCCGAACTCCCATATGATCTGAGCCGCGCTCAGGAATGGCGCAGACGGCGTAGCTGGAGATGTGTTTGCGGATATTTGGACGCGGAATTTGGGGCAAGCCGGACGCGTCCAGCGCGGTGCCGGCCGCCGCCGCGCCGGGCGAGACCGCAAACCCGCGCCTTGAGCGTCTCGTCGCCAGGGCGGGCGCGCTTTTGCTGTTCGAGCGAAGCTGGCGCCTTCTGGTCCCGCCGCTCATCGTCATCGGCCTCTTCATCTGCCTCTCCTGGACCGGCGTCTGGCTCGAGACGCCGCATTGGGCGCGGGCCGTCGGCGTCGGCGCTTTCGCGCTTGCCCTTGGCCTTAGCCTCCTACCGCTGCGCAACTTCCATTCGCCCTCCCGCCGCCAGGCGCTGGAGCGGATCGATCGCGTGTCGGGGCTGAGCCAGCGCCCGGCGGCTGTGCTCGATGACCGGCTCGGCAACGCGGGCGAGGACGCGGCGACCCTGGCCTTTTGGAGCCTGCACCGGCACCGCGCCGAAAGGGCCGTCGCCCTGCTTCGCACTGGCCTGCCTTCCCCCCGCGCGGTCGACATCGATCGCTACGCCCTGCGCGCCGCGGTGCTCGTCGGCCTCATCGCCGCGGGCTTCATCGCGGGGCCGGAGAAATATGCGCGCGTCGCCGCGGCGTTCGACTGGCGTTTTGGCGGCTTGGGCGAAGCCGGCCAGCGCATCGACGCCTGGGTCGATCCGCCTGCCTATACCGGCCGTCCGCCGATCGTGCTGACGCGCCACGGGGCGCCGGCGCAAAGGATCGAGGCGCCGTTCGGCTCCATCGTCGTCATTCGCGGCTCCGCCGGCAAGCCGGGCTTTGAGGCCTCCGGCGCCCTCGCCCAAGCGGCGCACGACGCCGCGGCGATCACGCCGAATGCGCCGGCCCAAGTTGCGCCGGCCCAAGCCGCGCCGCCCGCGACGAAAGCGACCCTCGCGGGCGAGGCGCGGCTGGTGCTGAAAGGCGACGCCAAGCTCACGATCGACTCCGTCGGCGCATTCGAATTTGCGGCGATCCCGGACAATCCCCCGACGATCACCCTGACCGATCCGCCGAGGCCGAACGCGCGGGGCTCGCTCACGTTGAAATATGCGATTACCGACGATTACGGAGCAATCGGCGCGGAGGCGGCCTTGGCCAATCCGGTCATGCCCAATGGCAAGCCGGTGAAGCGTTCGCTGGTCGATCCGCCGAAGGCCTCCCTGCAGATTCCACCTGCTGGCAGCGAGGAGGGCGACGCGGAGACGACCATCGACCTCTCCGATCACCCCTGGGCGGGCGCGAGGGTCGAGATGACGCTGGTCGCTCGCGATGAAGGCGGCAATGAGGGCAAGAGCGCGCCCGTCACAGTGACCTTGCCGCAAAAGCCTTTCGTCAAGCCGCTCGCCCGCGCCCTTGTCGAGCAGCGCCGCAATCTCATTCTCGATCCCGACGATAGGGGCCGCGTTTCGACCGCGCTCGACGCCTTGATGATAGAGCCGGACGCTTTCGACGTCAGCGCCGGCGTCTATCTTGGGCTGCGCGTCGCCTCGCAACGGCTGGCGGCGGCGAGCACCGACGCCGATCTCGTCGACGTCGCCGATTATCTTTGGCAGATGGCGCTGCGCATCGAAAACGGCGATCTCTCCGACGCAGAGCGCGACCTGCGCGCCGCGCAGCAGCAATTGCGCGAGGCGCTGCAGCGGGGCGCTTCGCCCGAAGAGCTGAAGCAGCTCTCCGACAATCTGCGCGCGGCGATGGACAAGTTCCTGCGCGAATTCGCGGAACAGCAGCAAAAGGAGATGGACAAGGCCGATCAGGGCGCGGACAGGAGCCAAAGCCCGGGCAAGACGGTCAGTCAGAAAGACCTGCAGGCGATGCTGGACAAGATGCAGGAGATGGCGCGCAACGGCGATACGGAGGGCGCCCAGAAAATGCTCGAGCAAATGCAGAACATCCTCGAAAACCTGAAGATGGCGCGCCCCCGCAACGCCGATCCCGCATCGCGCGAAATGAGCCGCGCGCTCAACGAACTTGACCAGATGAGCAAGCAGCAGCAGGATCTGCGCGACGAAACCTACCAGAATGGCGAAGCGGCCAAGCATCAGCAAAGGCGCCAGCGCAACCAGATGGACTCGCAGGGCGAGGAGCAGTTCGGACAGTCGCCGCTCGATGGCGATAATCAGGACCAGGACGACAATTCGCAGGACGACGCGGCGCAGGCGCAGGCGCCGCCGCCGCCAGGAACGCCTCAGGGCAAGGATCAGAGCGACCTGCAACAGCGCCAGCAGGCCTTGCGCGATCGCCTGGAGCAGCTGCAACAGCGCCTGAACAAAGCGGGACATGGCGAGACCGGCCTCAGCGAAGCGCAAAAGGCCATGGAGGATGCGCAAAAATCGCTGGGAGAAGGCGCCCGCGGCAGCGACTCCGCCGTCGAGGCGCAAGGCCGCGCGATCGACGCGATGCGCGAGGGCGCGCAAAAACTGGCGCAGGCCATGCGCGATCAAGGCGAGGGTCAGGGCGAAGGCCAGCCCGGCGAGGGAGAGGCCGAAGGCGAGGGCGAAGGTCAACAGGGACAGTTCGGTCAGAATGGCGACGACCCGCTCGGGCGGCCGGCGGGCCGCGAACACGCCTTCAATCCAAGCGCCAAATACGACCCGATGGGCGTTCCGGCGGCGGAGCGCGCGCAGCGCGTGCTGGAAGAGTTGCGCCGCCGCCTCAGCGAGCCGTTCCGTTCGCGCGAGGAGACTGATTATCTCGAACGTCTGCTGCGCCGCTACTAGATTTAGCCATTACCGTGAAAGGCGCGGAGGCGCCTTTTGATCGAATTCGAAGCATCCCGCTATTTGTGTTCGTAACCGCCATGAATCGTTGGCCGGAGCGTTTTTATCATGCATGCCGCCACAAACCTTATCGCGGCCATTGCGGTCGGCGCAGTCGCTGTCGTGCTGTTCGCGGGGCTGGCCAATATGATCCGGGGCGGCAATCCCAATTTGTCGCAGAAACTGATGCGATGGCGCGTGGGTTTGCAGTTTGCCGCAATTTTGGTCATCATCGCCATCCTGTGGTTCCGCCGTTAGGGCATGACGAGCGTTCGCGCTCTTCGAATGTTTGTTTCGCCGCATGATCCTGTCCAAAAAGTCCGCAACTTTTCGGAAAATCATGCTCGAGTTTGCGCTGTCGGGATCGTGAGGACGCATGGTTGTATTGAACCGGATTTACACGCGCACAGGCGATGCGGGGAAAACCTCGCTTGGCACGGGGGAGCGTCGCCCCAAGAATGATTTGCGCATCGAGGCCTATGGCACGATCGATGAAGCCAATTGCGCCATTGGCCTCGCGCGCGTTTCGACCTCGACCGATCCCCATTGCGCGCGGGTCGACGCCATGCTGCTTTGCATCCAGAACGATCTCTTCGATCTCGGCGCGGATCTCTGCATGCCGGAATCGGAGTCGACGCCGGAATATGAATCGCTGCGCATCGTTCAGCAGCAGGTCGATCGTCTCGAACGCAAGATCGACGAACTGAACGCCGAGCTTTCGCCCCTGCTCTCGTTCGTTCTGCCGGGCGGCACGCCGGCGGCGGCGTCCCTTCATCTCGCCCGCACGGTGATCCGCCGGGCCGAACGGCTGCTTGTCGGCCTCGCGCTGACGCCCGGCGAAAAAGTCGGCGAGCCGGCGCTGAAATACGTCAACCGGCTGTCCGATTTTCTGTTCGTCGCGGCGCGCTATGTGAACCGCAAGGGCGAAGGCGATATCTTGTGGGTGCCGGGACAAAACCGCTGAGGGGCAGAGTGGGCGCCGCTATGGCGCGATCGAGATGTAGCGGCCCGGATGAACGTCGAGCGCGTTCGGCTCCCAGCCGCGCAGTCGGGGCGAGATCAGATCGCTCGACCGGTAGCTCATCAGGACGAGATAGGGCGCCTCTTGCAGCAGCAGCGCTTCGGCCTCGTGCAGGTTCGCGGAACGCTTGGCCTGGTCGCGCTCGGCGGCCGCCTCGCGCATCAGCGCGTCATAGGCCGGATTGGCGAAGCTTGTGACATTCAGCCCCGCGTTGCCGCTTTCCGCCAGAAACAGGAAATTCTGCGCGTCGGGATAATCGGCGAACCAGCTCGTGCGGGCGACATCGAAGGGCGGCTTTTCGCGCAGCAGCGCGTAATGTGTGGCCGCGTCCGAGCCGAGGATGCGCGTCTTCACGCCAAGCGGCTTCCACATGTCGGCGATGGCGACGGCCGTGGCGCGGTGGCTGCCTGAATTGTTGAAGCGGATTTCAACTTCGAGCGGCTTGCCGCCTTCGCCGTAACCCGCCTCTATGAGAAGGCGGCGCGCCTCGTCCCACCGGTCGGCAAGGCTCATGTCCTTCCAGGCGACCTCGGCCGGCGCGCCATAGCTTGCGATGCCCGGTGGAACGAAACTGAGGCTCGGCGCCATCGCGCCGCCCCAGATTCGATTGGCGAGAAAATCGCGGTCGACCGCCATCGAGAGCGCCTGGCGCACGCGGACGTCATCGAAGGGCGCGCGGCGCGTGTCGAAGGCGTAATAATAGCTCCCAAGGCTCGGCGAAAGCCGTAGCGCAGCAGGAAGGTGCTCGCGCACGAAGCCGATCTCCTCGACCGGCACTTCATCGTAGGAATCGATCTCGCCCGCCATGAAGCGGCGCAGTGCGGCCGAGCGATCTTCGAGCGGGATGAACTCTTCCCTGTCGAGCGCAACTTTATCAGCGTCATAATAGGTGTGGTTTTTGACCAGCACGATGGAGTCGTTCGGGATGAACTTCTTCAGCGTGAAGGCACCGTTCGTCACGAGATGCTCGGGATGCACGAAATCGCCGTTGAACGCCTCGATGGATTTACGGTGCAGGGGCTTCGCCGTGAAATGCGCAAGCTGCTCCAGAAAGTAGGGCGTTGGCTGCTCCAGCGTCAGTTCGAGCCTGCCGTCGCTCAACGCGCGCGCGCCCAGAGCCTGCGGCGGAAGCTCGCCCTTGTTGACCTTCTCGGCGTTCTTCAGCGTGTAGAGAATATCGGCGTAAGGCGCCCCCGTCGCCGGCGCCATCAGCCGCCGGAAGGCGAAGACGAAATCATCCGCCGTGACGGGATCGCCATCGGACCATCTGGCGTCCGGGCGAAGCTTGAAGACATAGACTCGGCCCTCCGCATCGACGCTCCAGCTTTCTGCGACGCCAGGGACGAGAGCGCCCTTCGCGTCGCGGCTAAGCAGCCCCTCGAATAATTCGCCAAGCACATTGCTTTCGATGAGCGTCGTCGCCTTGTGCGGATCAAGCGAGCCGGGATCGCCGAGCGCGCCGCGCCGCCAGATCATCTCTGCCCCCGCAGGAGATGCAAAGGCGAGGAGCGCGCCTGCGATGATGAGGCAGAACGCGTGGCGAAAGCCGCAGCGACGCATCGGATCAAGCCGACCCGAACCGGACCTTGTGCCGCGCCACCGGAATCTGCTCGCGGACCTTTGCGACGCGCGCGGCGTCGATCCGGGTCGAGACGATGCCGACGCCGTCCGAGGTCTTGGCGATCACATGTCCCCAGGGGTCCGCCACCAGCGAATGGCCATAGGTCAGGCGCTTCTCATTGCCGGCGACATGCGCGCCCGTCTGCGCCGCGGCGCAGAAGAACGTCTGCGTCTCGATGGCGCGGGCGCGGCACAAGACCTCCCAATGATCCTTGCCGGTCTGCTGCGTGAAAGCGGCGGGCAACGCGATCATCTGCGCCCCCTTCGCGGCGAGGGCCTGAAACAGATCGGGAAAGCGCAGATCGTAGCAGATCGAGCAGCCGACGATCATGTCTTCGCAAGGATAGGTCACGATCGCCTCGCCCGGCGCGAAGGACGCGCTTTCGCGATACTGCGCGCCATCCGGCGTCGTCACATCGAACATATGGATCTTGCGATAGCGCGCGATCTCGGCGCCGTCGCGGCCAAACACGACGGTGGTGTTGTGAATGCGCTCGCCGCCTTCGGGCTTTTCGAGGATCGAGCCGGCGTGGATGAAGACCCTGTGCTTCGCCGCCAGCGCCTGCATCGCGCTATAGGCCGGCCCATCGGGGATCCTTTCGGCCGCCGCGAATTTCCCTGCGCGGTCGCCGCCCATAAAATCGAAACATTCGGGCAGACAAATCCAGTCCGGCCCCTCCTCGGCGACGGCCTGTTCGATGAGCCGCGTCGCGGCCGCGATGTTGGCCGGTTTGTCGCTGACCGAATTCATCTGAATGAGAGAGACTTTCATGGGCCTTCCGTGCGGGCTGCGTGGCCAGCATGTTAGCACGCGCAGGCGGCTCCGGTCAGCGCTTCCGCCCCGTCACCCCGCGCAGCGTCAAATTGAATCGGCCGCCGCCCGGCAGCAGCGTGGACGAACCGCCAAAAATCCGATCGACGCCGTGGAAGGCGAGCCGCGATTGCCCGCCCAGCACGACGACGTCGCCCGAATGGAGCTTCACGCTTTTCGTGGGATCGTTGCGGCGCAGGCCGCCATAGCGGAACAGCGCATCGTCGCCGAGCGAGATTGAGACGACAGGCGCAGAGAATTCCCCTTCATCGCTGTCCTGATGCAGGCCCATTCGCGCAGAGACATCGTAGAAATTGACAAGACAAGCCTGCGGCGGATGCGGATAGCCGGCAAGCTCGCGCCAAGCCCTCAGCGCAAGTTCGGGGATCGGCGGCCATGGCTCGCCCGTCGCGGGATGCAAGGGCTGATAGCGGTAGCCGTCGACATCCGAGACCCAGCCAAGCGTCCCGCAATTGGTCATTTTGACCGAGAAGGCTTTTCCGGTGCGCGGCATGCGCGGCGTGAACCAGGGCGCGCGTGCGGCGAGCGCCGCGATGTCGGCCGCAAGGCGCTCCTGCTCTTGAGGCTCGAAATAGCCGCGCGCGAGGCCAAGCCCGGGCGCAAGCTCGGCCACGGGTTCAAGCGTGGAAAAGAGATCCATCGGAATTGCCCAAAAACACGGTCCGGCGTCTATCCCGCCAGAACCGCCTTGCTCTCCACCGTCGAATCGGGTTTCAGCCGATACACCAGCGGAATGCCCGTCGCCAGCTCCATCGATGGAATCGTCTCCGGCGTCAATTTGTCGAGCACCATCACCAGCGCGCGCAGCGAATTGCCATGTGCGGCGACCACGACGCGCTGGCCGTTCAGCACGGCGGGCAGGATGGACTGGCAATAATAGGGCAGCACGCGCGCCACCGTGTCCCTCAGGCTCTCGCCGGCGGGCGGCGGCACATCATAGGACCTCCGCCAAATATGGACCTGATCGGCGCCCCATTTCAGCGCTGCGTCGGCCTTGTTGAGGCCGGCGAGATCGCCATAATCGCGCTCGTTCAGCGCGACGCTCTTCACCGTCGGCAGGTTCGGGGCGCCAAGTTCGGCGAGCAGCAACTGCATCGTCCGCTGCGCCCGCAAAAGATCAGAGGTGAAGGCGATATCAAAGCCGATGCCGGCGGCCTTCAACTTGCGCCCCGCCGCCTTCGCCTCCTCGACGCCCTGGGCGGTAAGATCCGGATCTCTCCAGCCGGTAAACAGATTCTTGAGATTCCATTCGCTCTGGCCGTGGCGCACGAGCACGAGAATGCGATCCATTTCTCATCCTTGTCACGGCGAACGGGGATGACGCCCCGCAATCGCTCAAGCGCAGGCTTCGCCTACTATCCGCCCATCTAAAGCAATTTCCGGGCGCGGAAAACCGAAACCGCGCCCGGCATCCCTATATGATGCATGTCGCATATAGATGTCGGCGGCGGACGGGACGCGCCGGGATCGCTTCGCAGCGCGCCCGCTTTGCGTTAGTCTGACGCCAAAACAGGCGCCAATAGGCAAGAGGAGTTGGCATGACCGACCGCATGAGCGAGCCGCCCCGTTCCGAGCCGCAGACGCCGGCGAGTTGGACGACCAATGCGCCGCGCGCGCCGGCGGGACCGCCATCGCCGCAGACGGAGAGCGCCCTCATCCGCTTTCTCGGCGGCTCGCCCGGCAGCGTCTTCTTGCGGCTATTCTTCGTGTCGCTGATCGTCGGCGCCCTGTTCATGTGGCTCGACATCCGGCCGGCCGACATCCTGCGCGGCATCACTGACCTCATCGATCGCATCTCCCGGCTCGGCTTCGACGCGATTCGCGAGATCATCGATTACGTACTCGTCGGGGCGGCGGTCGTCGTGCCGATCTGGCTCGTGCTGCGCCTCCTCAACATGCGCGGCGACCGCTGAAACGTCACGCGACTATATCGTGCGCAATTATATTGTCGGAACGGCGCCTGCAGCCCAGTCCCCCGCGCGGGCGCCGATTGCGGCGCCGATACGCGGACA
>DAITNE010000030.1:0-9743 GCA_036834765.1 Methylocella sp. | reverse complement strand
GGGCTCCGGCGCCGTTTCGTCCGAGGCTGCGCGCGGGCCAGCTGGAATGACATGCAGCCGCGAGCGCGGATCGCGGCGGATCGCCTCGGCGAAGGAGGCGGTGGCGTTAATGAGATCGCGCACGCCCGGTTCGCCGCACAAGGCGAGCCCTTCGGCACCGCCCTCGGCGTCGTCGAGGCGGAGCAGAATCGAGCGGCCCTCGCCTCCGAGCCTTCGCGCCAGCGCCAGCATCAGATTGGACGCGGCGGCGCCGGGCGTCAGCCCCGCGCCGACGATGCGCAGCGCGCCGCCGTCGCGGTGCCCCGCGACGATCCGCGCGGCGACTTCATCGAGAGGGTCCGCGTCTTCGTCCGCATATCGCTTCGACGTCGCATTCTGGCCGGCCTGCGAAAGAGGGCGCCTTGGATTGCCGAGACGGACGAAAACCGGCGAGTCTCCAACCGCGCGCGGCGGCTCCATCGGCGCCTCATTCTCCACCCGGCGCCGGGGCGCGCGCCGCAACGCGCTAAAAGCCAGCGCCGCCAAACCGGCTGCGCCCGCGATGGCGAGCATGAGACGCCTCGCCGGCAGCAGAGGCCGGGCGGGCTTGACCGCGGGCGAAATCATCTGGGCGAGGACGGCGGGCTCGTCGGGATCGCCCGCGCCGGGGGCTTGCCCGCGCAGATCGAGATAGAGCGCCGCGATGTGATTGGCCGCGGCGGCGGCGAAGGCGCGATCGCGCGAGCGGAACGCGATGTCGAGGGTCGTCCCCGACGCGCTGACTGCGAGGCGATCTTCAAAGGATTTGAGGATGCGCTCGTCCCGGCTTACGCGGGCGGGATCGGGCGCCAGCCCGAGAAAGATTAGCGCGCGCCCGATCGGCCCGATGCCCGCCGAGAAGGGATCGAATTCGGGCCGGGCGTCGATGCCAAGCTCTTTGATGGCGCGGCGGCCGAACTCGCGCGATGCGATGAGCCGGGCCTCCCCCCACGTGGCGGGGGACGCGTTTGGCGCTTCGGCCGCGGCGCCGGAGCCGCGCGGCCCGAGGGCGACGCGCGCCTCGGCCCGATATTCAAGCGGCGCGACCATGAGAAAGAGCGCGACGGCGAGGGGCGCGGCGAGGGCGCCCGCGAGCAGCCCTGCTTTGTGGGAGGCGAAGGCGTTGCGAAAGAGATCGAGCGGGCGGGAGCGCTCGGGATCGGGCGCTTCCGGGTCAATCCCCAGATCAAGCCAATGCATCGGTCCGCTCCCGAATCCGCAACGCCCCATTATGAGACGCTTGCTATGGTTTCGGAGTGGTTAACGGGCGCGAATAAAGGGTGTGGATAAGCGCTTTGACCATGCCCGATCCACGGACTTTACCCGTGGATTACTTGACGACATAGGCTTCGCCAACCGTGACGATGATCCAGCACGCATACTGCAAAAGCGCCAGCCACCAACGCGGGTTATCGGGCTCAGTCCCGAAGCGAACATAGGTCGTGACCCAGGCGGCCGTCACCGGCAAAATCAATATCCAGAAGGGGGCGCCGTCTGTTGCGTTCAACAAGAGCACCGAAGCTAATAGCGCGGCCAGCATCGCGACCGCTTTCGCCGCGTCCGGCTTACGCGCGCCGAGCCACCCCAGCCCCGCGAGAGTCGCGAGCGCGAGAATGCCAAGCGCCCATGTGGGGAGCTGCGTCGCCAGCAAAGCCGCAACCAGACTCGTGACGAGAGCAACGGCCGCAAAAGCGCCCGCCAGCGGCAGCGACGCGTCCTTGACGTTGGCCCATACCGCCCATCCCACCATTGCAAGCCCGAGAACGCCTAATATCGCGGGTTTGACGATCGCCCAGGCGGTAATTGGCAGATTATGAGCGGCATGTGGTCCGGAAACGGCGGACGCGACAAGCAGCGCGAGCCCTGACGCGACCGCGAGGGCGGCGACGACCGCGGCCAGAAGGCGCCACTGCGCGACCAACTGGCGGGCGGCACGCCTGAGAAGCAGGAAAAAAATACAGGTGATCGCAAATAGCGCGATGACTCCAGACCATATAGCTATCGACTCCGGCGCTTTGCTAATGCCTTCCGAGCGCAGGAACACGAACTGCTGCGCCACCCAGAAGAGAGCCCAGGCGATTACGATGAATCCATTGATGGTTGGGGCCATCTCAGCCGAGGCGCGACAGATCCATTGGTCGATCCGGCGGCTATGCTTGATGTAACCGGCCATGAGACCAGACTCTGCATTTCGGGGAGGCCGCGTTTTATAGGGCCGGCCCGGTGCCAGGTAAAGGCGGCGGGTTGGTCAGGGCGCGCAGGGGTGGCGCGGCTGCAACAAGGCGTCGCCAGCCGCGTCGCGGATGGAGAGTTTCAGCCGACGATGGCGATCGCATGGGCATGGAGGAGCGTCATTCAGAAGTTTCGACTGGCCGCGTTCGGCGTCCTTCTTTGCATACTCGTAACCCCCGTTTTGGCGGTGCCCGTCTGCACGCTTCTCATTAAGGCGCAGAGCGGCGAGGCGCTGGCGCGGCAGGGCGCGCAATGCGAGACGCGCAACAGTCCCGCCTCGACTTTCAAGATCGCGCTCGCTTTGATGGGCTATGACGCGGGTATCCTCAGCGAGGCGCACGCGCCGGCGTGGCCCTACAGGCCGGAATACGGACCCGCGATGGCGAATTGGGGGAACATCGTCGACCCGACCGGCTGGCTGCGCGATTTCGTCGTCTGGTATTCGCGCGAGATCACGCGCCGGCTCGGCGCCGCGCGTTTCCAGCGCTATGTCGACGATCTTAATTACGGCAATCGCGACCTATCCGGCGACCCGGGCGAGAACAACGGCCTTGCCAACGCATGGCTCGGCTCTTCGCTCAAGATCTCGCCGCTGGAGCAGACGGCCTTCCTACGCAGGCTCCTGAGCCGCCAATTGCCGGTCTCGAAGGAGGCGATGGACCGGACGGAGGCGATCATGCCGCAATTTCCGCTGCCGGACGGATGGACCGCCTATGGCAAGACCGGCACTGGCTTTCAGCCGGGCCCGCTTGGCGCGCCCGATCGCGACCGCCAATTCGGCTGGTTCGTCGGCTGGGCGCAAAAGGGCGCGCGCAGGGTGGTCTTCGCCCGGCTCTTGAAGGACGAGGCCAAAAACGAGGAATACGCCGGCCCGCGCGCGCGAGACAGCGTGCTGGCCGATCTGCCGCGCCTTCTGGCGGGGCGGTGAGACGGTCGCGCCCCGCCGCCGCGGTTATGACCCGATCTTGGTCCGCACCGTCTGATAGACCGACTCGGTCGTCTTCGCCGCCTCGTCGAGCAGCGCGTTGACCTCGGCGAGCTGCTTTTCGGCGAAATCGCGGTCCTTGATCGATTTGGCGTTGATGAAGACATTCAGCGCGGCGCTGCGCAGGCCGGCGTTGGCGGCGAGCACGGCGACGCCGGCGTCGCTGATGACGTTGAGATTGCCCTTTTCGGCGACCTCGGCGGAGAGGCTAATGACCTCGAAACAGGCCTTGACGGCGCGCAGCGGCGCGAGCGTCGCCTCCTTCAGGGCGGCCTGGATGGCGGCCGTGCGCAGGGCCTTTTCTTCGTCGCTGGCGCGCGGCAGCCCATAGGCGCCCATCACGGAATCGAACGCGATGACGTCCTCGTCGATGGCGCGGATCAGCTCGGCGCGCAGCGCCTCGGCTTTGGCGTTGACGGCCTTGAGGTCGTCCGAGACCGCCTCATAGTTCTTTTTGCCGATGGTGAGATTGGCGACCATCGAGACGAGCGCAGCGCCGATGGCGCCGCTGACGGCGGCCGCGCCGCCGCCGCCGGGGGTCGGACGTTCGCTGGCGAGATCGTCGAGAAAGGTCTGAATCGAGCTGTTCGCGGTCATGTTGTCGCAGATCCCTGCAAAGTCACGCCAGAAAAAGTCACGCCGAAAAAAGTCACGCCAGCTCTTTGGCCTGCGCATAGATATTCTCGGCGTCGAACACCTTGTCGGAGCTTTCGAACAGCTGGCGCACGCATTCGCGGTGCAGCTTCAGCTTGAGGCCGCCAAGGCCAAGCGCGCCGAAGACGATCTTGCCATGCCGCTCGACCCCTTTGTCGGTCGCCTCGACGCCGAGGATGCCGAGCGGCGGCTGCGCGTTGCAGTCGGCGATCAGCTCGATCGTCGGACTGTCCTTCCAGTCCTTTTCCTCGAGCAGCGTGATGCCGATGCCGCCGGCGGCGACGACGATATGGGCGCCCTTGACGGCCTCCGCGCGGGCGGCGTTGTCTACGGCCTCGATCGCGGTCGGGGCGAAGCCGAAGCGCTCATTGATGGCCTTGCTCGCGGCTTGCGCACGCGGCAGCGAACGCCCGGTGATGGAGACCTCGGCGCCTTCGATATGCAGCATCGCGGCGGCGCGCATGCCGACCGGCCCGGTGCCGGCGAGCACGACCGCCTTTTTGCCGGCGAGCGGCTTCGCCTTGGCGAGCAGCGCCACGGCGGCGGCGGCGGTGGTGTTGGAGCCGTTGCTGTCAAGCATCACGGAGACGCGGAAATTCGAGAAGAAGCGCTTCTTGACCGCCTTGAACACGGCTTCGCCGGCGGTCATGTCGCCGCCGCCGACGAAGATCGCGGTATATTGCTTCTCCTTCGGCCCGCGCGTGTAGATCGTCCCGTCGACGAAGGCGCCGACGTTTTCCGGCGTCACGCCGCCATAGCCGATAATGTGATCGGCGCCGCCGTCGTAGCCGACGACCGTGTCGAAGACGCTCGGCGCCGGATCGGTGTCGAACAGGAACAAAAGCTTTTCTGTCATGGCGGTCTCATTGGGGTTGAGCGCGGGGCGAAGCCGGGCGGGGCGGGCGCGGGCGGGGCGTTTGGCGAATTCGAGCTTTTGTCAGAAATCGGCGGCGCTGCCAAGCGCGCCGCCGCTGCGGCGTTTCTGCGCAGCGAGCGCATGGTCGATCGCCGCGACGACAAGGCCGAGGGCGAGGAGCGCCGCCATCAGCCCGAGCGCGTTGAGGACGACCTGATTGTAGCCGAGCTTGCCGACGTCGAGGAACGGATAGGGATAGGTGTTTGAAACTGCGCCGCGCAAGAGAATATAGACGAAGTATATGATAGGGAAAAACATCCAGATCAGCGGATAAGTCCACCTAATTTGGCCTTTTTCAACAAAGGCGAGCCAATATAGCGGATATAAGATGGGAAGGGCGACGTGCAGGATGCGGTCGGCGACAAGCATAAGGCCTGTCCAATGATATAAGTTGCTGAGCAGGATCGCGTATACTGCGCCGACCATGATAATGTAGACGACGGCCGCCGTTCTGACGCCGGGCCGCAGGAAAAAGCTGTCGGCGTTAGGCCGCAGGCATAAGGTCGTGAGGACGAGCGCCGGCAGGAGGTTGGTCTCGATCGTGAAAAAGCTGAAATAGCGAACGAGCGCCGGCGCGAGCGGGTCGCCTTTGCCGAGGGCGCCGGAGATTGTGAAGGTCAGCTCGATGCCGAGGGCGGTCCAGCCGAGGCCTGCGAGGGCGCCGGCGCAAACGCGGGGGAAATCCGCCGCTCGCGCCGGCGGCGGCACGGTTTCGGGTTCTCGCGCCATCGGTCGCCGCCCTCAACAGGAACTCGAAAGTTTAGCCACCCGCGTTCGGGCAAAGGCAATCCCTTCAGGGCTTCGACCACAGAGCGAAACGGGGGAAATCCGACGTCTCGATCGCGAGCGCCGCGCCGCCCGCATGCTGGAAGCGCAGACCGTGGCTGCGCGCGTTAAGGAAGCACAGGGCCTCGGCGGCGAAAAGCTCGGGCGTCAGCGGGAGTTTCTGGCCCTCGAGCGGAACGCGGCGACGGCTCTTCAGAAAGAGCCCCTGGGGCGAAATTTCCGGCGCGAACGGATCTTCCGGCACCGAAAACCAGATGGAATAGTCGTTCCAGGCGCCCCCGGCGAAGGGCCAGCGAAATCCTGGATGCAGCCCGCAGGCGTAGGGCATCGGCCCCTCGCCGCGATTTTTGACCGTGAGACTCGTTGTGAGGTCGCGTTCGGAGAGGCAATAGTCGACGCAGAGGCGGAACGGGAAGGGATAGAGCGCGAGGCTCTCCTCGCTGGTGGTCAGGGTGAATCGCGCCCGCGCGGGCGTCAGGGTCTCGCCCGCGAAATTCATGGCGCGGGCGAAACCATGCAGGCCGAGGGGGAAGGTTTTTCCCGCCACCCGCGCGCCGCCGCGCATGCACCCGACCAGAGGGAACAGGATCGGCGCGGTCTCGCCCCAATACGCAGGGTCCTTCTCCCACAGGAGCGGCGTCGGGCCGACGCTCCAGCGCCGGAGTTCGGCGCCGCGCAGGGCGACCTCCGCGCGCGCCGCGCCGCAGAAAAGTTCAATGGAATGCGGGTTCAAGGGCGTCGCAGCTCGCGGCGACATTGGCGCAAGTCTCGCCGAACAGGCCGCCGGAACGCAAGGACGCCCCGCGTTAAGTCTCGCCTGCAAGTCCCGCGGCCGATGTGCGCCAACTCACACACGCGCCGGGCGCAAACGGCCATCCTTGCGGGGATTCCGGACTCGCTGGCCAAGGGACCCATGCTTTCAACTTTGTCGCCAGCGCGTAAACGCGCTAAATCTCGGTTGATCGGGCCAAGCCGCGATCTTGATGCGCGGTCCGACGAAAGACGCAGGACCCGGACACAGGAAAATGAGAATTTGAATCCGGCAGAGGCCGAGTCTCCCGCCGCGTCGCCCGCCAGCCTGATGCGAAGCCTTTTTCGCCGGCAGAGCCTTTTTGGCAAATATGTCGCGTATTTCGTCGGACTAGTGGCCTTCGTGCTGGCGGTCAGCAGCGTCATCGACGTCTGGATCACCTATCGCGACACCAAGAACATGCTGCTGCATGAGCAGGGCGAGAAAGCCGATGCGTCGGCGCGTCGAGTCGAGCAGTTTCTCGCCGATCTCGAACGCCAGATCGGCTGGGCGACGCGGGCGAGCGCTGCGAGCGACGATCAGCGCCGGGACGATTTCCGGCGCATTCTGGCCGAAACGCCGGCGATCGCGGAAATTGCGCAGATCGATAGCGCCGGCACGGAAGTGATGACGCTCTCGCGCGACGGCGGCATGCTGCATACCGGCGATAACTGGACCCTGACCGCGGCTTTCCGCGAGGCGCGGACGGACGCCCCCTGGTTCGGCCCCGTGGTGTTCGCCTCGACCGGCCCGCGCATGCAGATCGCGATGCGTAACGCCGGCAAGGGGGCGGGCTTCACCGTCGCCGAAATCGAACTCAAATATCTGTCGGAGATCCTGAATGGCATTCCGGCCGCGCCCGGCGTCTTCGCCTATATCACAACGGGCGAAGGGCGCCTTATCGCCCACACCGATTCGAGCCTCGTTGGCCGCAATCTCGACATGTCGAAGCTGCCGCAGGTGCATGCGCTGAAACAGGCGAACGCGCCGATCGACGTCGGCTCCAATCTCGCCGGGGAATCGGTGCTGAGCGCGGCGGCGACGGTGCCGCGCCTCAATTGGCTGGTGTTCGTCGAACAGCCTGTCTCGCAGTCCTTTAAACCCGTCATTGCGCTTCTCGCGCGCCTCGCCTGGCTGTCCGGGCTCGGCCTCCTCCTTTGCGTCGGAGCCGGCATGCTGCTGGCGCGCCGGATGATCGTGCCGATCCGCGCGGTGCAGGAGGGCGCCTCGCGCGTCGCGGCGGGCGATTTCAGCCATAATATCGACGTTCACACCGGCGACGAGGTGGAGGCGCTCGCCGATGAATTCAACCGCATGGCCGCCCAGTTGCGCGAATTCTACGCCAGGTTGGAGCAGAAGGTCGACGACCGCACGCATGATCTCGCCCGTTCGGTGCGCGAGCTCATCTCCCTCGAGGAGATCGGCCGCGCGCTCGCGGCTTCGCTCGAACTCGGCGAGGTGCTGCAAACAGCGCTGACCCGCGCGGTCGAACTCGCCGAGGCGGACGGCGGCGCCATCTACAACTTCGACCGCGAGCGGGGCGCCTTCCATCTCGCCGAGGCGCATGGCCTCGACCCCTCCTTCGTCGCCGCCCTGCGCGAGGTGAAGCTCACCCGCCTCGACGGGTTGCTCGGCGAAGTCGCGGAGCACGGCCGCACGGTGCAGGTGCCCGACATCAGCGAGGTCGAGGGGTTTCCCCTCCGCGCGGCGACGCTCGCCGCCGGTTTCCGCTCGGCGCTCGTCGTTCCGCTCATCGCGCCGGAGGGCGTGCTCGGCGCCCTTCTCGTCGAGAGCCGCAGGCCCGGCCCTTTCCCGGCCAACAAGGTGAGCCTGATGCAGGCTTTCGCGCATCAAGCCATCCTCGCCATGCGCAATGCCCGGTTGTTCCGCAAGGTCGAGGAGAAAAGCCGCCAGCTCGCCCTCGCGAGCGAGCACAAATCGCGTTTCTTCGCCAATATGAGCCACGAACTGCGAACGCCCCTCAACGCCATTCTCGGCTATGCCGAGCTGCTGCGCGACGGCCTTTACGGCGATCTGCCCGACCGCGCCAAAGGCGTGCTGGAGCGCGTCGAGAGCAATGGCGCGCATCTTCTCCACCTCATCAACGACGTGCTGGATCTCTCGAAGCTGGAGGTCGGCGAACTGTCGCTCGTCCTCGACGAGTATTCGCTGCGCGTCGTCATCGAGCAGGTCGTCGGCACGACCTACTCGCTGGCTCACACCAAGGGCCTCAGGATCGAGCAGGAGATCGAGGAGCCATTGCCGCTCGGGCGCGGCGACGAGCGCCGCCTCGTGCAGGTGCTGTTGAACGTCATCAGCAACGCCATCAAATTCACCGACGTGGGCGCCGTCACAATTCGCGCCCGTGCGGTCGGGGACATGTTCGAGATCGTCGTCAAGGACACAGGGCCAGGCATCGCGCCGGAGGATCAGGCGCGCATCTTCGAGGCGTTCCAGCAGGGCGACAACACCAGCACGCGGCTGAAGGGCGGCACCGGGCTTGGCCTTTCGATCACCAAGCGCTTCGTCGAGATGCATGGCGGCATCATCTCCGTCGCCTCGAAGCTTGGCGAGGGCGCGACCTTTACGATCCTCATTCCGATCCGCGTCGAACGGCAGAAGGCCGCGGCGTGAGTGCCGCGCCGTCAAAGCGGGAGGAAAGACCCATTGCATAATCCGCCGCGCATTCTCGCCGTCGACGATGTCGCGGAGAATCGGGAGATTGTCGTCGTGCGGCTGCGCGCGCATGGCTATGAGATTTCGACCGCCGCCGACGGCGAGGAGGGCCTCGCCAAGGCGCGGGCGGAAAAGCCCGATCTCATCCTGCTCGACATCATGATGCCGAAACTCGACGGCGTCTCGGTGCTGAAGGAATTGAAGCGCGACGCGAACCTCGGCTTCATTCCGGTGATCCTTCTCACCGCCAAGGCCGACCGCATGGATGTCGTTGCGGGGCTCGACGCCGGCGCCGATGATTATCTGACGAAACCGTTCGACCAGGCGGCGCTCGTCGCGCGCGTGCGCGCGATGCTGCGCATCAAGGCGCTGCATGATCTGGCGCAGGAGCAGGCGGCCAAGCTCGCGGAGCAGACCAAGGCGCTCGCCGCCTTTAACGCGACGCTGGAGGCGCGCGTTAAGGAGCAGGTCTGCGAGATCGAGAGGATGAGCCGGCTGAAGCGCTTCCTGTCGCCGCAGATCGCCGATGTCGTGGCGGCGAGCGGCGACGCGTCGAGCCTGCTCGAAAGTCACCGCCGCGAGGTCAGCGTGCTGTTTTGCGATCTGCGCGGCTTTACCGCCTTCACCGAGACCACCGAGCCCGAGGAAGTGATGCGCGTCCTCAACGATTACCACGAGACCTTGGG
>DAITNE010000029.1:3694-9837 GCA_036834765.1 Methylocella sp. | reverse complement strand
CGAAAGAGGCGGCCCTCGCCCGCATCCGGCCCGCTCTCGATTACGAGGCGATGCGCGATTGCGACATGGTCATCGAGGCGGCGTCCGAAAACGAAGAGGTCAAACGCAAGATTTTCAGCAAGCTTTGCGCTGCGCTCCCGCCGGATGTGATGTTGGCCTCGAATACGTCGTCGATCTCGATCACGCGGCTCGCCTCTGTCACGAAACGGCCCGAGCGCTTCATCGGCATTCATTTCATGAATCCCGTACCGCGCATGCAGCTCGTCGAAGTCATCCGCGGCATCGTCACCGAAAACGAGACGTTCGAAACAGCCAAGGAGCTGATCGTGCGCCTCGGCAAGACCTATACCGTGTCCGAGGATTTCCCCGCTTTCATCGTCAACCGCATCCTGCTGCCGATGATCAACGAGGCGATCTATACGCTCTATGAGGGCGTCGGATCGGTGGACGCGATCGACACCGCGATGCGGCTTGGCGCCAACCATCCGATGGGCCCGCTCCAGCTCGCCGACTTCATCGGCCTCGACACCGTTCTCTCGGTCATGCAGGTGCTGCATGAGGGTCTGGCGGATTCGAAATATCGCCCCTGTCCCCTGCTCGTCAAATATGTCGAGGCGGGATGGCTTGGCCGCAAAACGCAGCGCGGTTTTTATGATTATCGCAGCGGCGCGCCGATTCCGACGCGATAATTTGGGTCTGAACCCGGGATATTCACCTTAGATTGATGCCTTGGCCGGCCGCCTGCGCCGGAACAGCCTTCACAGCGCCGTCATCCGCACCATACACTATTCACGCGAATCGCCGCCATAGCTCCGGGCTGAACCGCATTGACGCGCTAAGCCACAGACGCTAAAGCGGAAACCGCTGAAAGAGAGGCGCCGGAGTTGACGGTCCATTTCCATCCAACTGCTTCACCGGAAGCGTGTCCGGCTCTGGTGCTCAACGCCGACTTCCGGCCGCTGAGTTACTATCCCTTGTCGCTCTGGTCATGGCAGGACGCGATCAAGGCGGTTTTTCTGGAGCGCGTGAATATCGTCTCCAACTATGACAAGGCGGTCCGAAGTCCAAGCTTCGAAATGCTGCTCCCCTCGGTCGTATCGCTGAAGACCTATATAAAGCCCTCGCGCCATCCCGCCTTTACAAGGTTCAACGTTTTCCTTCGCGACCGTTTCAGCTGCCAATATTGCGGCTCACGCCATGATCTGACGTTCGATCATGTGACCCCCCGCTCGAAGGGCGGGACGACGACTTGGGAAAATGTCGTCGCGGCCTGCTCCACCTGCAATCTGCGCAAGAGCGACCAGCTTCCGGGCGAAGCCCATATGTGGCCAAGCCACAAGCCCTACCAGCCGACCGTCAACGACCTGCATCAGAACGGACGGCTGTTTCCGCCCAATTATCTGCACGAAAGCTGGATGGATTACCTTTACTGGGATTCCGTGCTGGAGCCGTAAGGGTTGGATCCAAAAAGACCCCTGCTCAGCTCGAGCCCCTGCGCAAACCTCAGCTCAATTCGGCCGCGAGCCGCCGCATGAAGGCGATGCCCGCCTCCATCTGCGCGATCTCGATATATTCGTCCGGCTGGTGCGCCTGATCGATCGAGCCGGGACCCACGACCACCGTCGGCGCGCCGGCCGCCTGGAACTGGCCGGCTTCGGACGCGAAAGGCACGCTGATCGTATGGTTGGAGCGGGCGAGCTTCAGCGCCAGACTTTCGGCCTGCGAGCCCGGCTCCGGCCGAAGGCCCGGCACCTCCACCTCGGAAACCGTTTCGATATAGGCGTCCTTGGCGTAGCGCGTGAGTTTTGGCAGGGCGACGCGCGCGATATAGCTCTCAAGATGCGCCAGCGCCAGATTTTGCGGAACATGCGGCAGGCTGCGGAACTCCCAGTCGAAGGCGCATTGCTTGGCGAGAATGTTGCGCGCGGAGCCGCCGTGGATGACGCCGACCTCGATGGTCGAGGCCGGCGGATCGAACCGGCCGGACGGATCGCCCTGCCGGGCCAGCGCCGCGCCGAACCGGTATAATTCGCAGACGAGATCGCAGGCCGTCTCGACCGCATTGGCGCCGAGATACGGCTTCGACGAATGCGCCTCATGGCCATGGACGGTGGTGCGATAGGTGACGACCGCCTTATGCGCGTCCGCCACCTGCATCAGGGTCGGCTCGCCGACGAGGACTGCGGCCGGGCGGGGCAAATCGACGCCAAAGCGCGCGATCGTATCGAGCGGGCCGCGGCAGGTCGTCTCCTCGTCATAGCTCAAGAGAATGTGGATCGGGCGCGACAGCTTCGCTTTCTGAAACTCGGGGATCATCGCAAGGCAGATCGAATCGAAGCCCTTCATGTCGCAGGCGCCGCGCCCGAACAGGCGCCCGCCCTCGCGGCGCAGCGTAAAGGGATCGCTGGTCCAGTTCTGGCCCTCGACCGGCACCACATCGGTGTGGCCCGACAGAACCACGCCGCCATCGACTTTCGGGCCGATAGTCAGAAAAAGCGCGGCTTTGTCGCCCGTCTCATTGGGGATTTTCACATAATCGACGCCGCAGGCCGTGAGGTAGGCCTCGACCGATGCAACGAGGGCGAGATTGGATTTCGAGCTCTCGGTGTCGAAGCCGACGAGACCCGCCAGCATGTCGATCGCGGCCTCGAGCCGCCCGTCCGATGCGTTAGACGTATGAGCGGAGGGCCTGTGCGTGGACGACATGGCCCCGCGCGCTCAGTTGAGGACGCGGCGGGCGAATGGCGAATCCAGCGAAAAAACCGGAATTTGCGCTTCGAACGCGACGCCGTTCTCGTCAACCATATGATAGGCCCCCGTCATGATGCCGGAGGGCGTCGAAAGATTGGATCCGGACGTATAGCGGAAGGTTTCGCCAGGCTTCAAAATCGGCTGCTCGCCGACGACGCCCGGTCCCTGCACCTCTTCGAGCCGGCCGTTGGCGTCGGTGATTTTCCAATGCCGCGCGGTGAGCTGCACCGTCCTGTCGCCATGATTGGCGATCTCGACCGTATAGGCCCAGAAGAAACTCGCCTGATCCGCGTCGGAGCGTTCGGGGATGAACTCGGGGAGAACGGTGATCTGAATGTCGTGCGTGACGGTGCTATACATCTTCGCGATCTGAACGGAAGCGGGCCGGACGAGCGCGGCGTCCGCTAACCTACCACAGCTCGGACGCCGAGGAAAACGGCGCAAGGCGTCGCGCTGTCCATTTCGTTCCGCCTTTTCATTCCGCCGCGAGTCCCTGCTGGTCGAGGGCGCCGAGCGCGCCCGCGAGATCCTCGATCAGATCATCCGGGTCCTCAAGCCCGACCGACATGCGCACCATACCCTCGCTGACGCTGAGCGCCGCCCGCGCCTCCGGCGTCAACCGCTGATGCGTCGTCGTCGCCGGATGGGTGATGAGGCTCTTGGCGTCGCCGAGATTGCTGGAGATCTTGATGAGCTGCAGCTCGCGCGCGAAGGCGAAGGCGGCCGGTTTGCCGCCGGCGACCTCGAAGGCGATCAGCGTGCCGCCGCCCGACATCTGCCGCTTGACCAGCGCGGCGTGCGGATGATCCGCCCGGCCCGGATAGCGGACAAGGCTGACCTGAGGATGATCGCTCAGGAAATCGGCGATCCGGGCGGCGCTTCGCGACTGTTGCTGGACCCGAAGCGACAGGGTTTCCAGCGCCTTCAAAAGCACCCAGGCGTTGAAGGGCGACAGCGCCGGCCCGGTCTGGCGCAAAAACTGCTGAAGATCGCCCTCTATCAGTTCCTTGCGGCCAAGGATCACGCCGCCAAGACATCGCCCGCCGCCGTCGATATGCTTGGTGGCGGAATAGACGACAAGATCGGCCCCCAAGGTCAGCGGCTTCTGCAGGATCGGCGTCGCGAAGACATTGTCGATGACGACGAGCGCGCCGCTCTGGTGCGCGATCGCGGCGATCGCCCTCGATGTCGTAGACGTCAAGTCAGGGATTGGTCGGGCTTTCCAGAAAAACGACTTTCGTCTCTGGCCGCATCGCCGCGCGCCATTCGCTCAGATCGGCGCCGTCAACGAGAGTCGACGCGACGCCAAAACGCGGCAGCAGATCCTCGACGATGCAGCGGCAGGCGCCGAACAGCGCACGGGCGGCGACCACGTGATCGCCCGCCTTGACCTGCGACATCAGCGAGGCCGTCACCGCCGCCATGCCGGTCGCCGTGGCGCGGGCCGCCTCCGCGCCTTCGAGCAGCGCCATGCGCTCCTCGAACATGGCGACCGTCGGATTGCCGTAACTCGAATAAACAAAACCCGGGTCGTCGCCCTTGAAGCGCGCCTCACAGGCCTCCATCGAATCGAAGACATACCCTTGCGTGAGGTAGAGCGCCTCGGAGGTCTCGCCAAACGGCGATCTGGTTCCGCCCCCGTGGACGAGTTGCGTCGCGGGACGATAGGCCCGCGCCCCGCGCTTTGCTGGAGGATGGTTCATCTTCGCTCCGAATGGACAATTGCGGAGTTGATTACGCCCCTATTTCTTATATCTCAAGCGTCTTGGCTCTCCTCTGGAGCGCCGCTGGCGACGCTCTCCGGCTTCGCCTGACCCTGCTTTCCGAACGCGGCGCTCCATGCAACTGCTCTTCCCAAATCTGGACCAGGACGATTTCGGCCCGCATTTCGGGCTGTTGTCGCGTCAGAAGATCGAAATCATGCTGCGCCGGCGCATGATTTTGCCGGAGGAGTTCATCGAGGAAAGCCAGCTGCAGCCGGCGAGCCTCGATCTTCGGCTTGGACCCCGCGCCTATCGCGTGCGGGCGAGCTTCCTGCCCGGCAAGGACCGGACCGTCATGGAGCAGCTGCGGGCCATCGCCCGCGACGAGGAGGCGATCGACATCGAGAACGGCGCCGTCCTCGAGCGCGGCTGCGTCTATGTCATCCCCCTCCTCGAACATCTCCATCTCCCCGACAGCATATCGGCGCTCGCCAATCCGAAAAGCTCGACCGGACGCCTCGATATTTTCACCCGCCTCATCACCGACCGCTCGGACGTCTTCGACCGCGTCGCGCGCGCCTATGAGGGGCCGCTTTACGCCGAGGTCTCGCCGCGCAGCTTCAGCGTCCGCGTGCGAAAGGGATCGAAACTCAATCAGATCCGCTTCCGACGGCTGAACTCGCAGCAGCTGGAGCGCACCGACTTCGCCATCGACGACAAGGACCTGCTCCAGCACCATCGGTCGCAGCCCCTCGTGGACGGCGATTTGAACCTCCGCGAAGGCCTCGTCGTGCGCGTCGCGCTCAGCGCCGCCGCGCATGGCGAGGTGATCGGCTATCGCGCGCAAAAACACGCCGATATACTCGATGTCGATCGCGTCGGGGCCTATTCGCTTCACGATTACTGGGAGAGGGTTTTCGCGCGGCCCGACAACCGGCTGATCCTCGATCCCGGCGAATTCTACATTCTCGCCTCGCAGGAGCGCCTGCACATTCCGCGCGATCTCGCCGCCGAAATGGTGGCGATCGACCCCGCGATGGGCGAGTTCCGCGTGCATTATGCGGGATTCTTCGATCCGGGCTTTGGCGCGGCGCCCCACAATCGCCCCGGCGCGCGGGCCGTGCTCGAAGTGCGCAGCCACGAAGTGCCATTCGTCCTCGAAGACGGCCAGATTATCGGCCGCCTCGTCTACGAGAAAATGGCCGAGCCGCCGCAGGTTCTCTATGGCGAGGGCGAGGTCTCGAATTATCAGGGCCAGGGGCTGAAATTATCGAAGCATTTCGTGATGGCGTGAGGCGACGGGCGAGGCCGTCCGCCCATTACGTCGCGCCCCCTTTGCTTGATCGAAACGTCGCGCAAAACCTATAGTGAAGCCGAGCCGAATCGCCAAAGCTGGCCGGTCGGCGTCCAAGAATCGGCGTCCAAGAATAGGTCGCAGAACCCGAAGGATCATCCATGACGACCGCTCGTTTCTCCACGGCTGCCACAGACCGATACGGCGCCGTCGCGCAATGGCTGCACTGGATCACCGCGATTCTGGTTCTGGCGACGCTGCCCCTCGCCTGGGTCATGATAAACATGGAGCCCAAAAATCCCTCGGTCCCGACGCTGTTCCTGATCCATAAATCCATCGGCGTCACGATCTTCGCGGTGGTCGCGTTCCGCATTCTCTGGCGCGGCCTCAACCCC
>DAITNE010000029.1:0-3684 GCA_036834765.1 Methylocella sp. | reverse complement strand
CCCCGCCGCTGCTCTGGACGCTCGAGCCCTGGGAGGCGTGGACCGCGCGGATCAATCATTTCCTGCTCTATCTGATTTTGCTAGCCATGCCGGTTAGCGGCTATATTACGTCCGCCGCCAGCAACCATCCGGTCAATTATTTCGGTCTCGTCACCCTGCCGTCGCTGCCGGAGAACAAGCCGCTCGCCCATGCCGCCGGAGAGGTTCATGAGGCGTTGTCCTGGGCGCTCTACGCGCTTGTCGGCCTGCATATTCTGGGAACCGCCTACCACCTCATCCTGAAGCGCGACGGCGTTCTCGACCGGATGCTGCCAAAGCAGTTCAACGCGGATTGAACGTTTTCGAGCGAAGCAGAGAGATCGCTTCACGCCAATAAAATACGTCATAACAAACAGTTATGTCGTATTCCTAATCCAATCGGAAAGTGCCTTAGAAGCTGAAGTAATCTTCGAGCAGCGTCGAATAGATTGCCGTCAAAACCTCGATATCCTTCACCGCCGCATGCTCGTCGATCATGTGCATCGTCGCCCCAACGAGGCCGAACTCGACCACCGGGCAATAGGCGCGGATGAAGCGCGCGTCCGACGTTCCCCCGCTTGTCGAAAGCGAAGGCTTGCGCCCCGTGTGCTTTTCGATCGCCGCCCGCAGAAGGTCGGTGAAGCCGTCGGGCGGCGTCAGGAACGCCAGCGCGTTGCACGGCTCGAAGCGCAGCTCGTAGTCGGCGTCTTCAGCCGCCGCCCCGACTCTTTTGCGAAGCTCGGCGGCGAGAGTTTCCGGCGTCCAGAGATCGTTGAATCTGATGTTGAACCTTGCGTGCGCCTCGACCGGAATGATGTTGAACGCGAGATTGCCGACATCGACGCTGACGATTTCGAGGTTCGAGGCGTCGAAATGCGCCGTCCCGGCGTCGAGCGGCGCGGCGATCAGCGCCTCTATAAGCCGCACGAGCTGCGGGATCGGGTTTTTGGCGCGCTGCGGATAGGCGACATGGCCCTGCCGCCCCCCGACGCGCAACGTTCCGTTGAGAGATCCGCGCCGGCCGATTTTGATCATCTCGCCGAGCGCGTCCGGATTGGTCGGCTCGCCAACGATGCAATGATCGAAGCGCGCGCCGCGCTCTTGCGCAAAGCGCAGCAGCTTTTCGGTCCCGTTGATCGCCGGGCCTTCCTCATCGCCGGTGATGAGAAGACTGATCGAGCCCTTCCCGGTCCCATGCCTTTGGACGAAGCCAATCGCCGCGGCGGCGAAGGCTGCGATCGCGCCTTTCATATCGGCGACGCCGCGGCCGTAGATCGCGCCCTCACTGAGTTCCGCGCTGAACGGATCGAAGCGCCAGCTCGCGGCGTTTCCGGGCGGCACGACGTCGGTATGGCCGGCGAAGACGAGATGCGGCGCGCTCGTTCCGATGCGGGCGTAGAGATTTTGGATGTCGGGCGTCCCGGCTTCTGAAAAAACGATCCGGTCCGTTGAAAAGGCCGCCGCCTTCAGCCGCGCCTCGAGCACGTCCTGTGCGCCCGCGTCATCGGGCGTGACGGAGGGACGCCGCACCAAGGCGCGGCAGAGATCGATGGCCGAGGCTGCTAGGTCTGACATTTTGCCTCAGCTGTCTCTGATAGAGGCCGAATTGCACCGCTTCTATCGCAGCGCGCGCCATTTCGCCAAACGGCGCGAAAACCGGCCCCATGACAATCGCCTGGATCGACCCCATTTCTGTTGCCGAAATCTTTGAAATAGAGCATGAGCGCGCGGCGACGGCCTCAAGGCCGGAGCGCGATGACAGCTTCAAGGCTGGGGCGACATGTCGCCTCAGGCGTGGTATTGGCCGAAAACGAGACTTCGCGCGGCCGCGGCGCGGGACCGGCGGCGAACGGAATTGGAATCGATGCGAAAACTTGTAGGCGGAAAGCTGCACGGCATCCGCGTCACCGACGCGAACCTCGACTATCACGGCTCGATCACCCTCGATCCTGCCCATTGCGAAGCCGCGGGCATCCTTCCGCTCGAATTCGTCGACGTCTGGAACAAGAATTCCGGCGCGCGCATCACCACCTATGTGATCCTCGGCCAGCGCGGCTCGCGCTGCTGCATTCTGAATGGCGCGGCGGCGCGCACCTGCCAGCCCGGCGACGAGCTGATCATCTGCAGCTCCGTCTATCTCGACGGCGCCGAAATCGTCGATCTCAGCCCCGCGATCCTCACTTTCGATGCGGCGAACAATGTCGTGGATCGCCTGCGCTACAAGGTCAGCCGTGACGACGCCGGCGGCTATCATTTCGCCATCCTCGACGAAGACGGCGCGCGGCTGGCCGTTCCTTTGAAGTCGGGCGTCCGCCAGAAGCGCGCAAGCTAAAGCTTATCCAGTAGCAAGAATTTTCCGTTTTCGCCGCGACAATCGCAAAAGCCTTTTCCCGCGGCCCTCTTCCCGGAGAAGATTCGGGGACTGAAACTTGACACTCGCCGCCGCAGCCTCCCATATATCGGACGTAATGTTCGCCATATCGAACGATCGGCAAGCCATTGTCCCAGGCCCAGGGCGGCGCTTTGTCCCCTAAAAAAGGCGGCCTTCGCGAGGTCGATGCGCCGCAAAGTCTCGTCGCGCATTTCAGCGCCGACCACGCGTTGAACTTGGACGCGGGCGGGCGCCTCGACCAATGGACGATCGCCTACCAGACCTATGGCGCGCTCAACGCCGACAAATCCAACGCCATTCTCGTCTGTCACGCGCTGACCGGCGACCAGCATGTCGCTAATCGCCACCCCATCACCGGCAAGCCCGGCTGGTGGACCACGATGGTCGGTCCCGGCCGGCCGATCGACACCGATCGCTATTTCGTCATTTGCTCCAATGTCGTCGGCGGCTGCATGGGCACGACCGGCCCGGCTTCGCTCAATCCGGCGACGGGGCGTCCCTATGGCCTCGATCTGCCGATCGTCACCATCCGGGACATGGTCCGGGCGCAGGCCATGCTGATCGACTATCTTGGCATCCGAGATCTGTTCTGCGTCGTCGGCGGCTCGATGGGCGGAATGCAGGTGCTGCAATGGGTGGCGAGCTATCCGGAGCGCGTTTTCGCAGCCATGCCGATCGCGACCGCGGCCAAGCATTCGTCGCAGAACATCGCCTTTCACGAGGTCGGCCGGCAGGCGGTGATGGCGGACCCCGACTGGCGCAACGGGCGCTATCTGGAGGAAGGCGTCGTTCCGACGAAGGGGCTCGCCGTCGCGCGGATGGCGGCCCACATCACTTATCTGTCGGACGAAGCGCTGCAGAGCAAATTCGGTCGCAAGCTGCAAGATCGCGCCGCGCCGGCCTTTTCCTTCGACGCCGAGTTCGAGATCGAGAATTATCTACGCCATCAGGGCTTGAGCTTCGTCGACCGTTTCGACGCGAACTCCTATCTTTATGTGACGCGAGCCTGCGACTATTTCGATCTCGCCGCCGATTACGGCGGCTCGCTGGCGCGCGCCTTCAAAGGCGCGAAAGCGCGATTTTGCGTCGTCTCCTTCAATTCGGACTGGCTCTATCCGACCTCGGCCTCGCGCGCCATCGTGCATGCGCTGAACGCCGGCGGGGCGTCGGTCTCATTCGTCGACATCGAGACCGATCGCGGCCACGACGCTTTCCTGCTCGACGACCCCGAATTCATCGCGACGTCGCGCGGCTTTCTCGATTCCGCCGCGCGC
>DAITNE010000028.1:0-9912 GCA_036834765.1 Methylocella sp. | reverse complement strand
GCGCCTTCTCGCTGCAGCCGATCTCCATCGAAGGGCAGGTCGGGGTCAATGTGGCGGCCGGGATTACGGCGATCAGACTCGACGCAGCGCCCTGACCGCCGAAAGCCTGCGCTCCGGGACGGCGAGAGGGCGAAAGCGACGCTGCATCAATAGCGGACGCCATCATGCTGATCATAGCTTGAACGACCTTCGTCAGTCTGCTGGCGATCATATTTATGGCGCTCGTGAATGCCGTAGGCGCACCCGGCCGCGGCGCCAAGGCCGCCGTGGCCCACCAAATGACCGGCGATCCCGCCAATGATCGCGCCCTTGACGCAACCGGCGTTCGCTTCGCCGGCGAGGCCAACGAGCCCGAGCGCGACAATGAACGATGCGATGAGCGTGCTTTTCATTCGAAACTCCTTATGCCGTGGCCATAACCACCGGCGAGCGGCTTGGTTCAGTCGCCGCGTTCGAATTATTTTAAGGCGGGTGTTTCGTTATGGACGCGAAGCGTGCGAAGAGGGCGATTGAAATCGCACCAACGGGCCTGTGCGTCGGGTCTTCGCCGGCCCGACTGCGCCGCCGCGTTCAGCGGGGCGGCTTGGCCGGCAATCCGTCTTCGAAACTCGCCATGCCGACGATATGGGTGATCGCCTGGCCATCCTCCGACAAGGGCAGAAGCAGCCTCTCGAAAAAGAAGGATCGTCCCTGTCCGAGGTTGAAAAAAGCGTATTCATAACCGGGCTTCGCCGAACGGAGGCAGCGGCGGTAGGCACCGTCCTCGGTTCCGAGAATCTCGGCCTCCGTCAGCTCGATCTCCTGTCCTTCGAACCGATGTCCGACGCGTTCCGTCAAGGCCTTTCCGACAGAGGCGAAGCGGATTCGAGGCGGCGTCGCGCCATAGTCGACTTCGGCGACGATGAGATTGTCCCGCAGCCCGATTTGCGCCAACGGCATCTCCGCGAGACGGGGCAGGCGGCCGTCCCGCTGCAGATCGATCCAGGCGTCTTTCAGCTTTTCGAGCGCCGCCGAACGCATCCGTTCGCCGCGCGGCGCGTCGGCATAGGCGCTGTCGAGGACCGCCGAGCGCGGCGCGCGAAGCACCCAGACGACGCCTTCGGGAAAGTAATCCAGCGTCGCGGATCCATTCAGCGATTGTCCGGCGACGCGTTGAATGACGGTCGTGCCAAAACCCCGGTGCTCCGGCGCCGAGACGGGCGGCCCGCCGCGCTCGACCCATTTCAGCTGGAACGCCGGCTCGCCCGCGCTTTCGGGGTCGATCGTCCAGCTGATCGATACGCGCCCGGTCTGATTGGACAACGCGCCATATTTGGCCGCGTTGGTGGAAAGTTCATGCAGCGCCATGCCGATCATCTGGGCGGCGTCGGGCTTCACCCTGACGCCGAGGCCGCTCATCGAAATGCGCCGTTGGCCCGGCTCCCAATGGTGGCCGACCTGCGAGAAAATCAGATCGGTCATCGAGACGCTCAGCGAATTATTGCGGGCGAGAAGATCATGCGCATTGGCCAGAGCATGCAGCCGTTCGCTGAACCTTGCGACGAAATCCTCCTTCGTGCCGGCGCTTTTGGCGGACTGGCGCAGGATCGACTCGATGACGCTGAGCAGGTTCTTCGAACGATGCGACAGTTCGCGCAGCAGGATCGAGGCCTGCTCGTCTTTTCGCTTGTGTTCGGTGACGTCATGCCAGACCGAGACGGCGCCGGTGATCTCGCCGGCGACCACGAGCGGGAGTTCGGCCGTGTTGAAATCGTACCGAAGCCCTGTCGGCGAAGTGATCTGATAGTCCTCCCCAGTCACGACATCGCCGCTGAGCGCGCGCCGCGCGGAAAGCGCGGCTGGATCGATCGCTTCGCCGGCGCCGTTGCGCACGCTCAGCTTCGCGGCGAGATGCTGGAAGTCGATCGGATCTTGTATATCGAGCGTGATGCCCCAGACCGCGCGCGCCGCGGCGTTGGTGCGCACAATTTCGCTCTCTCGGTTGTACACCGTGATGGGCACATTCAGCACCTCGAATATGGCGTCGAGCTCGGCGGTCTGCTGCGCCATCCGGGCGTGGGCCTGCTCCAGCTCCGCGAGGGCGCGCTTTTCGGCGGTGATGTCGCGCGCGAGCACCGATACGGCGGTCAATTCGCCGCCGGGGCCGCGCATCGGCGCGAGGTTCAACAACACGTCGAGGATTGCGCCGCCCTGCCGCAGGCGCTGCGTCCGGCGCCGGATGGCGGCGCCCATTTTCGCCGCCTCGAACAGGGTGTCCCGCTCGGGGCCGAGATCGCTCGGCACGAGGATCGCGTCGCTCGATCCGATCATAGCGGCTGGGTCGTGCCCGAACATGCGCGCCGCGGACGCATTCCAGCTCATCACGACGCCGTCGGGGGAGAGGCTGTAAATGGCGTCGTCGCTGGCTGCGATGATCGCGGCGAGATGCGCGTTGGCCGTTTCCGACCGTTTCCTCTCGGTGACGTCAAGCGCGGCCGAAACGATGATTTCGACGCCTTCCGGCGTCAGGAACGGAAGGCTGCGATAGACCAGCCAGACGCGCGCCTCGCCGCTCCGGGTCCAGACTGGCATCTCCTCGGGCGCAAAGGGTTCGCGCAGGCTCGCCTTGCGCCGCAGGATCTGCAGTTGCGCGTCGGCGGCGTCGGCGGAAAGGCGCCGCCCGCGCGTGAACCATTCGCGGAGGTCCGCGAAATCCTGATGCGCATAGCCGCTCTGTTCAACGAAGCAGCGATTGAAGTTGATGATGGCGCCATCCACCGCATGCAGCATGATCGGGATTGGCGCGTCCCTGACGATCCAGCGCAGAAATTCCTCGCGCCGGCGCAGATCCTCCTGAGCGTTCTTCTTGTCGGTGACATCGAGCATCACGCCTACGCGGCTGACCGCCCGCCCGTTCTCGAAAAACGCGCGGCCCTGCAACGACACCCAGCGCAAGGCCGCGTCATTATGGCGGCGAATGCGAAACTCCGCCGCATAGGCGCCATCGCCTCCGCTTTCCGCGGCGGCCTTGGCGTCGCTCGCGACGGCGAGCGCGTTTCTCACCGGCGGGCGGTCCTCCTCAAGAACCTGCGCGGCAAGCGAGTGATAATATAAAATCTCGCTCGGGTCGCGACCCCAGATGGCGGCGGCGCGCGCGTCGAGAACAAAGCGCTCGGTCGCAAGGTCGATTTCATAGGTTCCGATCTCGGCGGCGCCGAGCGCGAGGCGCAGTCGCTCCTCGATTTGACGCCCGGCGCGGCGCGATTGCGTCAGATCGCGGATGAGCGCCCCGACCATCGCCGCGCTCGCCCCGTCTGGCAGGGCCTTCGCGTCGATCCCGATTTCGACAAGGGCGCCGTCCTTGCGGCGCAGCAGCGTCTCGAATGTGACTGATCCGCCGCCGCGCAGCGCGGCGATGGCCGTCCGGGCCGCCGCTGCGAGGGGCTCCGCGATGATTGAATCGATGTTGCGGCCGACGATCTCCTCCGTCGCATAGCCGGTAAACGATTCCGCCGCCGCGTCCCAACTCAAGACCTCGCCCGTGGGCGAGAGGCCCACGCGAATGTCGCTGACTTGCGGGGTCGGCCACTCGGACGTCAAATCGTGTCTTCTCCTCAGCGCGATCCTGCGGCCATTGGCCTGCGCCGTCAAAATTCAATTGCGCCGTCCGCCGGATGCGGCCGCGCGTCGCGCCCTTCGCGCGGGAATAAAGTTTTCTCGTCGCGCGAAAGACCCGAATCTTGCGCATTATAGACGTTTCCGGAAGCCGAACGCTGCGCCGGCGCAAAGAATTATCATCTGTCGCGGAATCCGGAGGATCTAGATTTTATGGCCGCCTCGGACAGCCGAACCCGGATTCTGGTCCGCTGTATTCGGTCGCCCAGCTCCGCGGAGGGCGAACGATCGAGGCGGCCAATGACGGACGGCCCTATTCGGCCCGACGGGGGGGGAATGCTTCAGCTTGCTTCGCTGACGCCATCGGGGCTAACTTCGCGCCTGACGCAGGGTCCGGACGCGGTCTCGGACGCAAGTCTCGGCGAAATCCCCTGCGCGCCTCGCGCGCGGCTGTGGGCCGAGGCGCGAGGGCGCTGTGATCGGGCCACCGACTGTCATGATTTGGTCAATTGGAAAGGGCAAGCTCGATTCGTGTCGAGCGGATCTGATAGCCGAAGTCACGAAAGGCGTTGTGGCGCATGATTGAGGACACCTCGATCGACAATCCAGCAAAAGCCGAGCTTGATCTCGCGAATCGCTCCGTTTCGCCCTATTTGGAACAACCCGGACGATGCGCGACGCTTTGGGCTTCGTCCAAGCAACGGTTGTCCGCCGCCGACCTCGTAGCGGTGCATTTCTTTTCGCGTTCAGCCAGATGGAAGATCGGCCGCTCTTCGGCCTTCATCATCAGCAAACTCGGCAATGGCTGGCTCTATCCGCTTCTCGCGCTGATGATCTTCGAGCATCTTGGCGGCGGCAAAGCCCTCCGCGTCAGCATCGCAGCGGCCCTCAACGCCGGCGTGCTGCATAGCCTTTATCCGGCGATCAAGCGTTACATCGGGCGCCCGCGTCCATTCCGGACCGACTCCAGCCTTTCCTCGCTCTTTGGGGTTCTCGACGAACATTCGTTTCCGAGCGGCCACGCGATGACCCTGACAGGCGTTCTTGTCCCGATCGTGCTCGCCTGGCCCGATTGCCTCAGCGCGGCGGTCGCTCTCATCGTTTTGATGGGCTGGGCGCGGATTGCTTCGGGGCACCACTATCCGACCGACATTTGCGCGGGCGCCGCCCTCGGGTTCAGCCTGTCCTATCCCCTGTCCATCTGGATCCTTGCTGTCTGATCAAAACGCGCCGGATTCGTCCTGTCACGGAGGCAGGGCGGCTCGCCGCCTTTGGCCTGGCCTGCGGTCGGCGGAGAGGGAAAACCGCCTTTTCCGGCAAGGCTGTCCGCGTTCGCGCCAGAGCTCGACCGCGGAAGGCGCGGCGAATCCGCCCCTACAAAATCGGCAACCAAATCGAGCGCTCGCGGTTACAGCGGCATTTCAACAGTATGGGAGACATGCCATGTCCAAGCGTTTACTGATCGCTCTTTCCTCGGCGAGTTTGCTTCTGGGAGGAGTCGCAATGGCTCAGACCTCGGGTAGTTCTTCTGGTCCGGCGGCCGGCAAAAGCGTCGAGCCAAGCACGGCGATCCAGAAGCAGGAAGGTCGCTCCGCCAACGAGAAGAAAGCCCCTACCGGAGCCGGAGCGCCAGGCGTTGAAGCAAAGCCCGGCAGTGAGGGCGGAGCCGTGCCGGATAGCGGCAACAATATGGGTTCGAACAAGTCCCAGTAGCTGAGCCGCGACGGCCGTTTAGTCAACGAAGCCGGCTTCTAAGCCGATGGCGAGATCGTTCGCAAAAGGCGCGCGCGATCTCGCTGCTAGACGCGGTCCGGCGCTTTGAAGCCGCTCCGGCGCAAGCGGACGATGGCGAGATCGAGCGCCGACAGAAACGCTGATCGATCGCGCGGCGAAAACGGCTTCGGGCCGCCGATGACGTCGCCCTGCGCGCGCAAATCATCGAACAGATTGCGGGTGGCGAGGGCAAGGCCAATCGAACTCTCCGTGAAGGCCTTGCCGACCGGGGCGATGACATCGGCGCCGGCTTTTATGCAGCGGCTGGCGAGCGGAACGTCCGCGGTGACGACGATGGCGCCGCGCGCCGCGCGCGCCGCGATCCAGTCGTCGGCGGCGTCCGGCGCGGCCTCGACGACGACGCGCTCGATCCAGTTCTCCCGCGGCGTTGCGATGAAGCTGTTCGCCACCACGAATACCTTCAGCCGGTGCCGTTCGGCGACGCGATAGATCTCGGGCTTCACGGGACAGGCGTCGGCGTCGACATAGATCGCGATCGATCCCTGCGCGGCGTCAGGCGGAGCCTGCTCGGACGGGGCAGGCAATCCGCTAGTCCTTCTTGAATTTTTTGCGCGGCGGCTTTTCGGACGAGGCCTTCGGATCGTACCCGCGCCGCGCGGGCCTCTCAGCCGTTTGCTCAAAACCCTCCGTATCCGGCTCGATGCGGATCGGATCGCCGTCGGGGCGGCGGACATTGGCGAGGAACTCCTTGGCGACCGCTTCAGACACCTCGAATTTGGTCTCCCGCTCGAAGATGCGGATCGCGCCAATGTCCTGCTTCGTGACTTTGCCGCGGCGGCAAAGCATCGGCAAAAGCCATTTCGGGTCGGCGTTCTTCTTCGCGCCGATGTCGAGCTTGAACCATACGCCGTTCGTGCGCGCGCGCCCTCCGGGGCGCCGCTCCGCCGGATAAGCTGCCGGCTTGGCGCCGCGGAGAGGGCGGGGCTCAGGGCCCTGCCCGGGATCCTGGACTTCTTCAGGGCTCGGGAGCCGCGCGCGATAGACTCGCACCAGCGCCGCGGCGATATCCTCCGCCGATCGCTCGGTCAGCAGCGCCCGCGCCATGGCGAGATCGTCTTCGCTGCTCTCCTCGGCGAGGAGCGGATCCTGCAACAGGCGCTCCTGATCCAGTTTGCGGATGTCGTCGGCCGAGGGCGGCCCGCTCCAGACGGGACGCACGCCGGCCGTCGCCATCAATTGTTCGGCGCGGCGGCGGCGCGAATTCGGGACGATGAGAACGCTGACGCCCTTGCGTCCGGCGCGCCCGGTGCGCCCGCTGCGATGCTGCAGGACCTCGGCGTCATGCGGGAGATCGGCGTGAACGACGAGATCGAGGCCGGGCAGGTCGATGCCGCGCGCGGCGACATCGGTGGCGACGCATACCCGGGCGCGGCCGTCGCGGAGCGCCTGAAGCGCGTGGTTGCGCTCGTGCTGGCTGAGTTCGCCCGAAAGCAGCACGGCGGCGAAGCCGCGCTCGAGAAGGATGGCCTGCAGGCGCCGCACCGCCTCCCGCGTATTGCAGAACACCAGCGCGCTCGGCGCCTCGACGAAGCGCAGCACATTGACGACCGCCTGTTCGACTTCGTTGGGCGCGACCCGAATGGCGCGGTACTCGATATCGGCGTGTCCGCTCTCGCCGCCGGCGACTTCGATGCGCAGGGCCTCGTGCTGGAAGCGCTTGGCGAGAGCGGCGATTCCCTTCGGCAATGTGGCCGAGAAGAGGAGCGTGCGGCGCTCCCGAGGCGTCGTCTCTAGGATGAATTCGAGGTCCTCGCGAAAGCCGAGGTCGAGCATCTCGTCGGCTTCGTCGAGCACCACGGCCTTGAGCTTCGAGACGTCGAGGGCGCCGCGCTCGATGTGGTCGCGAAGGCGCCCCGGCGTGCCGATGACGATATGCGCGCCGGCGGCCAGTTCGCGCCGCTCGCGCCTTGGCTCCATGCCGCCGACGCAGGAAATGACGCGCGCGCCCGCATATTGGTAGAGCCAGGCAAGTTCTCTTTGCACCTGAAGCGCGAGTTCGCGCGTCGGCGCGACGATCAGCGCGAGCGGCTCGGCGGCGGGACCCAAGGCGCCCGACTCAGCGAGCAGATTATCGGCGATCGCGAGACCATAGGCGACCGTCTTGCCGGAGCCAGTTTGCGCGGAGACGAGAAGATCGCGGTCCGCCGCGTTGGCCTCCAGCACCGCCGTCTGCACGGGCGTCGCAGAATCGTAGTTGCGCTCCGCGAGCGCGCGCGAGAGAGCCGGTATGGTTGAGAGAAACGCCAAGTTGCAATCGCCCTTTCAGGAGCATTTTTCGGTAAAGGCGAGGCCAAGTCGCGTGGGAAGTGCGCCAAGCTCAAGAATGCACGCCAAAAGCGCGCCGCCCGCGTCGCCGCCGCTGCGTCATACGTCGAATTCGGCCAAAGCACCAATCCGGGCGCCCCACGGCGCATCTTCGCCGTGAAGGCGCAGCGCTGGTTGTGGCTTTAAGCCGTCACCGGCGCTGCGCCGGTCGGGGGCTCTTTATGGTCGGTCGGCGTCTCGATCGCCGCGGGCGCAGCTGGTTTGCCCGCCAGCGCCGCCTTGATGGCGTCTTCCTGGGTCTTGTCGAAGGATGTGCGCAGGACGGTTCCGCCGACGCCCTGCAAGTCCGCCAGCACCTTGTCAGTGGTGATTTTCTTGACGAGCAGGAAGAGGGCCGCGCCGCCGGGCGGCACGGCCTCGGCGACCTCCCGTATGAAACCGTCATTGATGCCGAAGTCGGCCAGCGAGCCGCCGAGGGCGCCCGAGGCGGCCCCAAGGGCGGCGCCGACGAGCGGCAGCGCGAACAGCGTCCCGATGAGCAGCCCCCAGAACGTGCCCGACACGGCCCCCGCGGCGGTCGTGTTGATCATCTGATTGAGCTTGATTTTGCCATCCTCGTGCTTGACCGCGATGACGGCGTCGCCGAGCTCGATGAGGTATTCCTTCTGCAATTCGAACAGTTTCTGGCGAACCTCTTCCGCCTTTTGCTCGGAGGGAAAGGCGATGACGAGAAGATTGTTCATTGGCGCGTGCTCCATTTGTTGTCGCGTTGCTTGGCTGCATGGCGATGACGGGTGAAACGCTTCCCGATTGGCGATTCGCAGCATCTGAACGATTCTAAAAACGCGCCCGCCACGCGTCGCTGGCGCCGCGCTTCAAGGCTCCCGCCAGAGGCGTCGCCAATCCGCCGCTACACTAGCGCCAATCCTTCAATGTTCAACAGCCATGGCGCGGAGGGCCGGAAATTCGCGCCGACCGCCCACGACGATGGAAGCGTCGCGGGACCTCAGCCGGAAATGACGTTTTCACGACGGGGTCGGCCGCCTTTTTAGGGGCGCGCGCCCGCGTCCTCTGCTATGAGTTCGCGCCGCGTCGACCGAATCCGACGCGCAGCATCGCGGAGCCAGGACCCATGGACTTCTACAGGCGTTTCACCTTCCTCGTCTGCGCTCCGGCTTTCGATGAAAAGGACCTTGAAGGGCTGCGGCTGCAGCAGATCATCACGGCCATCGAAAAGCTTGGCATCGAGGTTGTCCGCGCGCGGCGGATGGAGGACGCCGAGATCGCGGTGCAGACCGACGCCGCCATCGGCTGCATGGTGATCGACTGGGGCAAGAAAGGCGTCGAAGGCAAGACCGCCGCCCTGATCAATCTGATGCGCCGCCGCGGTCTTGAAATGCCGATCGTCATTTTGGTCCGCCGCAAGCAGTTCGAGGATATCCCCGTCGAGGTGCTGGACTATATCGACGGCTATGTCTTCCTCGCCGAGGAGACGCCGGAATTCATCGCCAAGAATCTCGTCAGCCGGCTGAAGCAATACGCCGAAACGCTGAAGACTCCTTTCTTCGGCGCCCTCGTCGATTATGCCGAGGAAGGCAATCAGCTCTGGACCTGCCCGGGGCATAATGGCGGCATTTTCTACAGCCGCAGCCCGATCGGACGCATCTTCGTCGAACATCTTGGCGAGGCGGTGTTTCGCGACGATCTCGACAATTCCGTGCTCGAACTCGGCGATCTTCTGACGCATGAGGGGCCGGCGCTACGCGCGCAGAAGGAAGCCGCCGCAATTTTCGGGGCGGAAAAGACCTATTTCGTTCTGAACGGCACCTCGTCATCGAACAAGATCGCGCTCTCCGCCCTCGTCGCCGAGGGCGATCTCGTGCTGTTCGACCGCAACAATCACAAGGCCGCGCATCATGGCGCGCTGACGCTCGCCGGCGGCGTTCCGATCTTTCTCGAAACCGATCGCAACCCCTATGGCCTCATCGGGCCGATCTACCCGGAAGCCCTCGACGAAGCGCGCATCCGCGAAAAGATCCGCCGCAATCCGCTCGTCAAGGACGCCGAGGCGTGGCGCAGGGAGCGGCCGTTCCGCGTCGCCGTCATCGAGCAATGCACCTATGACGGAACGATCTACGACGCCAACATGATCCTCGAGCGGATCGGGCATCTTTGCGACTATATCCTGTTCGACGAGGCGTGGGCGGGCTTCATGAAATTCCATCCGCTGTTCGCCGGCCGCTTCGCCATGGATCTGCG
>DAITNE010000027.1:0-10087 GCA_036834765.1 Methylocella sp. | reverse complement strand
TGGTCTTGAATCCCCGCGAGTAGGCGATTTCCTGGCGGAAGATATCGGTCTTGCTGTGATCGACCTCAGGGCGCCTGAAGCCATTGAAAAGCTGGAACAGCGGACTGTCCGGCTCATCGCTCCGCTTGCAATGGTCGAGACGCTCGGCGAGCGCCGCGCGCGCGGCCGGCGCATCCCTCGGCCGGCCTCTCCTGTCGAGCGCGTAAGGCAGGGCGCGCAGATTGCCGACGTCGAAGGGCAGGCGGCTCGCCTCGGCGGAAAGCAGCACCGTCGTCTGCGGACGAACGGCGTGGCGCACGCCAAGTTCGTAATAGACGTTGGGGTTGAAAATGGTCAGATCGGCGACGGCGTATTCGCTGAGCGCGAGCCGTTCGAACATCGCCTTGTGGATGATGCCGGCGTTGACCTCCTCGTCGGCGCGCACCGGATCGAAACCAACGTCGCGGATCGCCGGCTCGATGATATCCTTATAGACGATGTTGAAGTCGATCTCCCGGCCCGAGGCGTCCGGCTTCCTGCCGAAGGGCATGATGACGAAGCAGATGGCGCGACACGGCATGGATGAACTCGTTTTCTTGCTGTATGGCCAAACGATCGCCCGAGCCTCCGACCAGCGTGGCGTCCAAGCCAATCTCGCCTCGAAAGCTGCGCCAACCGAGGCCCTGCGGACGGAGTCGGTGGGGCATGCCGGCGCAGGGCTCCGTCTACGCGGCCTACAAACACCTGCCTCGCCGCGGCGCCACCGAAGCGCAGCCGAGGCGTCTTCTTCAGTTCGGCGGCATTTCCACGGGCGCGCCGGAGATGGGTTTGGCCCAGCCCTGGCGCAACACCTGGGTCGTCAGGTCGATATGCGTCGGACCGACGTCGCAGAAATATTTTCCACTCGCGTGCGGGGCGGGACGGCAACGAACCGAATAGCCGAACACCTCAATCCAGTCCTGCAATTTCTTGGCGGAACTCGGGGGCGCCGGCGCGACATTGGCGAGTTCGATCCGCTTGTCCTTTATCTCGAGCGCACTGGCGCTGAGAACATTGGCGAAGCCGGTAATCTCCCCCGTGCCGGGAAGCGGCAGCTGCTCCGCGTCGGCCGAGTCGGAGCAGGGGGGCGTCAGTTTCGTGCAATCCGTCTCGACGGGTGTCGCGTCGGGTGGGGGAGCCGGCGCCGGAGCGACGCTGTCGTGACCCGAATAAAGGAACGTCCCCACGGCGGCGAGAACCACGAGCGCACCGATTCCGGCGAGCAGCTGCGGCAACTTGTTCCCGGCCGGCGCAATCGCTGCCGCGCCCGCGAAAAACTGCGGGTGCGCCGCCGCCGGCGCAAGCGTCGGGGGGATTTGCGGCGCTGCGGTCGGCTTTTTGGGAGGCGGCCTCGCGGGTGGGCTTGGGGGCTGTAGCGCGCCCAATGATTTACGTACGGTCGCGACGAGTCGCGTCAAGTGCGGCTCCAGCGGCCCGGGAAAGGCGTCGAACCACTGAGACGTGCCAAGGAAATAGCGCAGCGATCCGCCGAGCGCGACATTCTCGATGCGAACCGGGATGATGGTTAGTTTTCTGTCGCAGGCGATATCGATTTCGCGTGCGATGTGATTGGAGGAATTGGCGCTCTCGGAAAAGATCAGCACCATCACGCGCGCGTTGTCGATGGCGACGGGAATCGATTCCGGCCAGGTCGCGCCGGGGGCGATGTCGCGCGGCGCCATCCAGACGCGCACGTCATTGGCTTCGAGCGCTCTGCATACCGCGTCCGCCGTCCGCTTGTCCTTTTGCGAATAACTTAAGAAAACACTATGTGCCATGGCGCAATCAAGAAGCCGTTGTTCCCGGATGCGGCGCTCGGTCTGGAGAAGGCCGCCGGGTGACGATCTCGCCCAAAAAATCGGCCCGAAAACGCCGCATCAGGATAGGACCGCCTCCGCCGTCAGCGTTAATTGCTGCGACGGCCAAGCCAAGGGTCCACGCCTTGCGCACAACAATAAAGCTAGACTATGTTTGAGGCAAGTCTTTGGACTGTTTGGGCCTTGGCGAACGCGCCTTTCTGGTGGAGTTTAACGCCGGGAATCAGACGAGGGGTTTGGGAATGAACGCCAGCGGTGTGCATAAAATCGTCATTCGTCATGTCTCGGGCTCCAAAGCGAACCAGATCGAAGAATTTTCCCTGAAAGGGCGCACTGAACTCCGCATCGGACGCGATCCCTCTTGCGACATCGTCTACGACTCCGGGCGCGATGACGTGGTCAGCCGCAATCACGCCGTCATCGGCGTCTCCGCGGGCGAGCGTCCGACCTTCACAATCGAGGACCTCGGCAGCAGCAACGGAACATTCCTCAACAACGAACAGATCAGCGAGAAAACAGAGCTTCTCCCAGATGATATTTTGACCTTTGGCAAGGGCGGCCCGAGCTTCGCTTTCGACGTGCAACCGCGTCCTGCCGGCATCGGTCCGCGAACGCGCATCATCGACGTCGCTGCGCCAGCCGCGACGCGCATCCTCGGCGCCGAGGAAGCCGCGACGAGCGCGTCTTTGCGAGCGGCGACCGGAACGTCGGTCGTCGAAGTGATGCAGGACGAGCCAATGCGGTCGACAGGGAAGGTCGGCATCGGCAAAGAAACGCTGCTGCACGAACTGGCGAAGGAGCGCGGCGCCGCGAACAGAACGTGGTTTTCCGTGCTCGGCGCCCTCGCGGCCGCCGCCGTGATCGCCGGCGGATGGTTGTATTGGCGGGAGCTTGCGAGCGAGCAGGCGCAGCAGAAATCGCTGGCGGACATACAGGGGGAGGCGCAAAGGGCAAAGGAGCAGGGACAGGAGGCCGAAGCCCAGACGACGGCGGCCCTTAAGCAACGGCTCGGAATGAGCCCGCAGGACATCGTTCGCCAGTATGGCACAGCGACTGCAAAGGTCACGGCGCAATGGCGGCTTTTCGACCAGACGACGGGCCGGCCGATCTTTCAGAAGACCTACACCGACAAGGACAATAAGACTTACGGGATGTATGTGAAGCTGCCGAACGGCACCGTCGTTCCCGATTTGACGCTCGACGACGAAGGCCGACACAACAGATCGATCGGGCGGCAGATCAACGGCACCGCCTTCGTGGTCAGCGACCGCGGGTTCCTGCTCACGAACAAACACCTCGCCGCTGCCTGGCGCCTGCCGTTTTTCGACTGCAGCTGCGTTGAAAAAGAGGGCCTGTTGATCGAAGACACGGGCCACAAGAACCCCAAGGTGAGCATCATCAGCCTCGATGATCCCGCCTATAAAAGTCTGAAGGACTGGGTTCCCGAGTCGGGCGGCCTGATTTTCGACGCCAAGAAGCTTCGCGTCGTCGGCGACTACAATAACATTCCAGATCCGAGCAAGAACGAGCAACATAATTTCGAGGGCCGCAACGAAGCCCTTGACGTCACCTTCGCCGGCAATCGATTGGGGATTAGCGCCACTTTGGTGCGTTCATCCAACGACAGCGACGCGGCGCTTATCAAGATCGACAGCCCGGACCCGCTGCAGAAGGTCGACATCGCGACGGACGACGACGTCGCCTCCGGCGACCGCGCCATCGTTCTCGGCTTCCCATCGGTTGCGGCGGACACTTTTGTGCTTTCCGACACGATCGAGAATGGCGTGCTGAAGACGAACCAGGAGCTTGTGCCCGAACCCTATGTGACGGAGGGCATCGTCGCCCTTGTCTCCAACAAGATCGTAACGAAGAACGGGATCACGGTGGAAGGCGCGCAGGGAAACATCATCCAGCTCACGATCAATTCGACCGGCGCAGGAAACAGCGGTGGTCCGGTATTCAATTCCGTCGGCAAGGTGATCGGTCTTTTCACCTACCTCACCACGCAGGGATCGACGGTCAGTTCGGCCGCCGTGCCAATCAAATATGGAAGGGAGCTCCTGAAATCGCAGTGAGACGGCGCATGCGAGGCGAAAAGGGATTTTCGATCTAAGCTTCCGGCGCGTGCGATCACTGCGTCACACAATATTTGTATTTTGATCTGTATCTTGCATAGTTCATTTTGTCCGGGCGGCTGCAATGAATGAGACCAAAATGTCGGATGACCTCAATAAAACAACGGCGGGAAAGCACGCGCGCCGGATTTCGCGCCGCGTCCTGCTCATCGCGCTTTTTGCTTTGCCATTCGCGGCCCTCGTCGAGCCGGAGCCAGCGGCGGCGCAGCTCCTGGGCATCCCCGGCGCCGTGTTCAGAGGCGTATTCGGCGGCGGCTCCGGCTATCATCATTATTATGGCGGCGGGCGCCGTCATACGCATTATGCGCGGACGCAGCCCACGCATCACAGGCACGCGAGCGCAAGGGTCGTGCATGGAAGCCACGGCGGCGGCCATCATGCGGGGGGCAAAGCCAGCGCTCCCAGCGGGCCCGGGAGCGGCAGCTTTCATTGAGCGGGGGGCTTAAACTCACTTGGAGCACGGCGAGGCGCCTTTTGAGACTCCGGTCATGATCTCCAGGGCCTCCTGCGCCAGGCTATAGTTCCCCGCGACCGCCTTGCTGTATTGTTCGAGAGCTTTGCGACGGTCTTTCGTGATGCCGCCCCAGCCGTACTGATAATAGCAGCCAAGCCAAAACTCCGCTTTCGGGTCGCCGTTCTCGGCGGCCCGCCTGAACATGTAGCCCGCCTGATCCAGGTCTCGTCCGGTCTTCAACAAGCCTCTCTGGTAAATCAGGGCGAGATTCACTTGCGCGTCCGGGTAGTTCTGATTCGCCGCGTCGCTCAGCGCCGCGAAGGCACCCTCGACGTCAGGGTGATCCGGCGCCTCCAACAGCAGCATTCCAAGCGCGAACTGCGCCTCCTTGTCGCCAGTCGCAGCGAGAGTCTTCGCTAAAGGCAACAGTTTCGCCCGCGCGTCATTGTTCACATTCGCGAAATCGGCGGCCATGATCCTCTCATTGGCGTTTCCCTTGATCGCAGTGCGAAGGTCGTTGATGGTCTGCGCCGCTGGAGCGCGCGGCGTTGGCGCCGCTGGGGGCGCTGCCGCTGGCGCCGCTTGGGGGGTGGGCGTCGGCGCCGGCGCTGGCGCAGGCGCCGCTTGGGGCGCTGGCGCCGCCTGGGGCGTGGGCGCCGCGCCGCTCGGCGTCTCCGCGGACTGATTTGTCGCTTGGCTCCCCTCGCTCACAGGAGCCGAGTGGCTTTGCTCAGTCGCGGCCCGTTCATTCCTGTCGACTTGCTGTTCTGTGGGTGCTTTCTGTGCTTCCGGCTCTTTCTGCTCCTGGACGGTCGCCTCCTTGCCTGTCGCGTCGGACTGACCTTGCGGCGGCGCGGTCGGAACGGACTCATGCGACGCAGGGGCCGGAACGGATTCATGCGACGGAACGGACGGTGTCGTCGGAGCGGAGTCAGTCGTCGCACTCACCGATCTCGGGCGCCCTTGTTCGAGTTGCGAGGTCTGGCCTTGATCGGCGCGCCCGACGTCCAATTTGCCTGGCGCCTTCGACGGTCCAAATCCGAAATAGGACGGTCCAAATCCGAAGTAGAAAGACGAGAGCAGCGCCGCGCCCGCAACGACGACGATCGCGGCCGTAACGGCCGGATGAAGCACTTTGAGGCGCCGCCCAAAGGTTCCGGCGCGGCTGCTGACGAGAGCGAGGGCCCGCCCTGAAGCCTTTTGCGGGACGTCGGGTTCGTGCGGCCCTTCGACGAGATGGGTCGCGTTGCGGACCACCGATGTTGCGTCCATGCGCAATTCGGTCGCGCCTATGGCGTCGCTGAATGCGCGCACCGAAGGAAATCTCTGTTCCGGCCGCTTGGCGAGAGCGGTCATAATCGCGGCTTCGAGTTTGGGCGTGACGCCGGGCGCGCGCGGAACGAGCGGCGGCGGTTCGTTCTTGATCTGCGCCTGAATGAGGTCGTATTCGGTGGCGCCGGTGAAGGGCGGCGCGCCGGCCAGCAATTCGTAGAGCACGATCGCCAGGGAATAGACATCGCTGCGCTCGTCGCCTTCGCTGCCTCGACATTGTTCGGGCGACATGTAGAGCGGCGTGCCGACCGCGGTGCCGACCCGGGTCAGGCGCACGCTGCCGCGCACCCGCGCAATGCCGAAGTCCATGATCTTGACCCGGCCGTCGTTGGCGATCATCAGATTGGCCGGTTTGATGTCGCGGTGAATGACGCCGACTTCATGCGCGTAAGCAAGTCCGTCCGCGGCCTGCGCGATGATGGCGAGACTTTCCTTGACGCCGAGCGGCTTTCCCCGCTCCCGGAGAATCTCGTCCAGCGGTCGACCGCGCACGAGCTCCATCACCATATAGAGATCGGAGCCTTCCATAAGCGGCGTATAAAGCGTGGCGATATTCGGATGATTGAGACGGGCGAGGCTCGTCGCCTCGGCGCGAAACCGGGAGACGAAGTCCGGGTCCCGCGTCAATTCGGCGCGAAGAGATTTGATCGCGACCGGGCGCTCGATGAACGTATCGACCGCGACATGCACGGTGCCCATGGCGCCCGAGCCGAGCAACTCGACGATCCGGTAATGCCCGATCATGCGTTGCTCGTTCATGGCTTAGACCTTCAGGGGAACAATGATCTGGCTCGTACGGGCGCTCGCATTCGCGTCGGCCTCCGCGACCAGGATCGGTTTCGTCGCCGCCAGACTATCGGTTCTTCTCGGTTCCGTGTCGACGATGCGGAAGACGCCGACGGAGATATTGTCGTGACCGCCGCCGTCGAGCGCGCGCTCGATCAATTCGCGACAGGCCTCCTGGGGGTCACGTCCGGAAATGATCCTCGCCATGTCGTCGTCATCGACGAGATCGTAGAGGCCGTCGGAGCACAACACGACGATGTCGCCCCGGCGCAACGGCCGTCCCTCAGCCCAAATCGTCGGGGAAATCGCCTGGCGCGGACCAAGCGCCTGCAAAATAATGTTGCCGCCGGGACTCTTCGCGGCCTCCTCAGCCGTCATAACGCCATCCCGAACCAATTGCGCGTGTAGCGTCTGATCGTCGGAAAGCTGCGCCAGCGCGCCGTCGCGCAGCAAATAGGCCCGCGTGTCGCCAACATGGGCGAGCCACAATCGATCGTCGCGTATTGCGATCGCGGTGCAAGTCGTTCCCATCCCGTTGAAATCCGTATTCAGGGCGGCGTGATCGAAAATCACCTGATTTGCGGCCTCGAACGCGGAATTCAGCGCCTGCGGCGGAGAGGCGTCGGCCGAATAGAAAATGCGCCGGATGACTTCCGCGGCGAGCGAGCTCGCGACTTCGCCCGCGGCGTGCCCGCCCATGCCATCGGCGACGAGAGCGAGATATCCCAGTTTCCCTTCTGCGCTTCCCTCTGCGGGTGCGACGAAGACGACTGTGTCTTCGTTAGCCGAACGAACGCGCCCGACGTCGGTGCGCATCGCCCCGACAATGCGCAGCCGCTGCATATCGCTCTCACGTTTCGTGATCGTCATGTCGACCAATCCAGATCAGGGCCGAGGCGCGCGAAAAAGACTGCGGCCGTATTTTTCGGGCGCCGCAAGCGCTGCGCGTACGCCGGCCGCGCCATAGCCGCATATGAACATGTCGATCGCTCTTCTTCCGGGGCGGTCCGAGAGCGGTCCGCGAATATCCGCGCCGCATGTCGCGACAACGCGAGCCTCACTGTTTTCGCGAATGTCGCTCATTTTCGTGACGCGGCTCTCCGGCCAGAAAGACGCCATCATCATCGCGACATCGCGTAAAAAACGCAAGCGCGCTCGTGGTCTTCGCCTGAAAAACGGTCGTTGCTGAAGGGGGACCGCGGCCTGGAAGAGACGCAAGCTGGACCAGACCGCGGCGAAGCAGCGTCGGCTCTCGCCTCAACGCTGGCGGATAGCTGATCGGCGCCCTCAATAGTCAAGAAACGGCGGTCACATCGACAAATCCCGGCTTCCCACCGCGACGCGCCAGTTCTCGACTTCGGACAGCATAACCGACGCCGTCTGCCGCGCCCGCGTGCGGAGCAAAAGGAAATCGCCGCATTCGCTGTCCAACAACTTGCGCAAGGCGTCGAGCATATCCCGCGAGCGCGCAGAACGGTGAGCCGTGTCCTCGAGATCGCCCAGCAGACGAATGCCGTAACATGCCGCCGCGAACGCGGGCAGAATGATCGCCAAGGCGGCGCACAAAAGTTCAAGATCATAGAAGTGGAGAAATGGGAAGGAGCTAACCAGGGGATGAATTGAAGGCTGCAGAATTGGATGAAAGAGGTGGAGGGCCGCGTTTGCGAGAGCGCCTAACACGAACAATATGCCGAAGAATTCCAATCCGCGATTGAGCCGCTCCATTTCCTCGAAGTTTCGCGAGTGGTAATTGTATTGATCGTCAACGACTCGCCGCAGGAGCGCCTTTGCTTGCGGCAGGCGCCGGGGAAGATCGCCGAAGTACATCGGCTGCTCGCGCAAAATCGCCTGCGCGTACCATCCCGTCCAGGCCGGTTGGTAGGCGGACAGAGAATGCGGCCACACCCCCACCATCCAGAACGGCATCGCCACCCGCAATCGCTCGGCGACTTCGCGCGCTTCAAGCCAGCGGCGTCGCCATTGCTTTCTCCTGGCGATCCAAACCAGAGTGACGAGGCCCACTATAAACAGCAGTTCGAGGGCGACAGACCACATCCGCGGCCTGCGATTGAGCAGCAGCGAGGCGGCGACGCAGACCGCGGCGGCGGCGCCCAAGAGGAAATTGAATACAAACGCGCTCCGGAACGCATGCGCGAAATATACGGCGACACTGTCCGCCGCGTCGGACGCCGCGCGCAGCCGCATCTCGACGCCTTGATTGCAAGCGGGCTCGGGCGGGAGTTGCGGCGTCTCTGACGTAAGCTCGGCTTGAAGAGCATCTGCCGGCCGCCTGACCGGCCGCCCGAGGCCGAACGTGCGCAGCAACAGTTTCCATCCAAAATGCCAGGATCGGCGCTCGACCGGGCTTTCCAGATACATCCGCAGGCCGTCGAGCTCTTGCGCATCCGCCGGTGGCCGGATCAGCGACTTGAGGATGTCGGAGAGGTCCTCGTCGACGCTGAGGGTCGGAAGGTCTTCCGCGTGCTGGGCTGGCACAGGGAACCCCCAGTCGCCATGCCAGCGCACAACGGGCTTGTTCCGTCCTGACGGATCGATGACGATGATTGGCACGCACTGCCGCGCCGCCTCGTCGACAAGTCCGCCCGTGCCGCCGAGGAGGCGGCCCGGCTTGCCGTCCCAGACGGCGATCAGCATGTCGCACTGGGCGAGCACGGTCAGCCCGCACAATTCATAAGACTTGTCGTCGACAAACTGGCCGCCGCTTGCCGCGTCGACGCCCGCGCGCCAGACGCCCGGCAGGACCAGCGTTGCGCGCGCCTTGGCGAGGAGTTCGACGAATTGCTGGCGCGATGGATCATCCTCGAAAGTATTTTCGTAACTCTCCTGCGCGAAGGGCAGAACGACGTCGAGATACGCGCCTAGATCCAGCGCCGCTTGCGCGGCGATCCTGTCGGCGCCTTCGGCCAGCGGCGAAATCATCGAGATGAGCGGCGGCTCTTTCGCGAACCACTCCGCATAGGCGTTGTGAAGACTGCTCATGTCGCGCTGGAGTCGGGCGATAACGTCGTCGATCGCCTCTCGCACCTTCTTTGCATCGAAAGGCGAAACGGATTCATTCGGGTCGTCTGGCGCAGGACGATTCGGCCGGTGGCCGACGACGCCGAGGGTCAAGGAGAGCACGGGTTTCGGGGGGCGGTTATCCATGACGCTTTGCGGAGGTGAATGACGGGGCGAAAAACCATAGCACGGTTCTCGTTTCCGCGCAGCGAGGGACAACGGGTCCAACGCGGCGCGGCGTCATGGTCGGCCTTGCGGTTATGAGAATGAATTTCTTCGTCGCGCAGACGCCGCTCGGCTTCAATCGCTGGCCCATGGCGGCTCCTTTTTATCAGGGCTGAGCCAGCTCGGCGTGGGTCTTGTCGAAGGGCAACTGCACGCCGTCCGGCGGGTTGAAGCGGCCGAAACGCAAGGCCAAGGTCGGCAGAACGAGAAGGTTCAGCGCCGAGGAGCTGAAGAGGCCGCCGAGGATCACCAGCGCCATCGGTCCCTGGATCTCGCGGCCCGGCTCGGCCATGCCGGCGGCG
>DAITNE010000026.1:0-10097 GCA_036834765.1 Methylocella sp. | reverse complement strand
TCCGATGAATCGAACGACGGCAGGCTGACGGGTTTCGCGAGGCTCGGCTCAGCGACGCTCAATACGACAGGCGTCCTCGGCGTCTCTGCCAATCCGAACGGCGAAATCGTCGAGCGCGGTTTTCCGCGCTTCGTCACGCTGCCCGCCTACCGCGATCTTTCGCTCGGGCGCCGCTGGCATTTCTTTTTCGCCTGGTTGTTCGTCGCAAATCTCCTCGTCTATTACGTTGGCGGAATCGCCAGCGGACACCTGCGCCGCGATCTTCTTCCGAACCGCGAGCAGTTGCGGCCGAAGGCTGTCTGGCAAGATTTCGTCGATCATCTGAGGCTCAAATTTCCGCGCGGCGAGGAGGCGCGTCATTACAATCCGCTGCAAAAATTCGCCTATCTCGGCGTGATCGGCGTGCTGTTGCCGACGATGATCCTCACCGGCCTCACCATGTCGCCGGGGATGGACGCCATCCTGCCCTGGCTCGTCACGCTTTTCCAGGGCCGCCAATCCGCGCGGACGATCCATTTCATCGCGGCCAACCTGATCGTCCTGTTCATTTTCGTGCATGTCGCGATGGTGTTGCTCGCGGGCCCGATCAATGAGCTGCGTTCGATGATTACAGGCAAGTTCGTCATCTATCCGGAGGCCGGCCATGAGTAGCTTGCGTCTTCCCCGTCGCCGGTTTCTTTCCATCGGCGTAGCGAGCCTCGGCGCCGCGCTTGTTACCGGCTGCGACAGCCTCTCCGACTCGCCTGACGTCGAGTCGGTTCTCGACTCCGCCGAAGGGCTGACCTATCGCGCCCAAAGGCTGCTTGGCGGCGGCCATTCGATGGCGCGCGAATTTTCCGCCGCCGATCTGTCGCCGGTGTTCAAGGTTAATGGCACCCACAAGCCCGAGGGCGATGAATATGCCGCCCTTGTGGAAAGCAATTTCGTGGATTGGCGCCTGCGCGTCGATGGGCTGGTCGCAAAGCCTCTCGATCTTTCGCTCGAAGACTTGCGCAACCTGCCGCAGCGTACGCAGATCACGCGTCATGACTGCGTCGAGGGATGGAGCGCCATCGGCAAATGGCAGGGCGTTCCGCTGTCTATCGTGCTACAGCGCGCCGGGCTTTTGCCGGCCGCGCGCTTTGCGGTGTTCCACTGCGCCGATTGGTATGAACACGCGCTCGACGGCACCGGACAATATTATGAGAGCATCGATCTCATCGACGCCTTTCATCCGCAAACCATTCTTGCGCACAGCCTCAACGACGCGCCGCTTCCTGTAGGCCATGGCGCGCCGCTGCGGCTGCGGGTGGAGCGGCAACTCGGCTACAAACATGCAAAATATGTAATGCGGGTCGAGTTGACGGACCGCTTCGATAGCATCGGCCGCGGCAAAGGCGGATTCTGGCCAGATCGCGGCTATGAATGGTACGCGGGGATCTGATCGGGACGGACCATCCGGCGCTCCGGCGCGATGATTTGCGAGGTCGCGAATATGTCGGACGTCGGTCAGATCGTATTGGTGTTGCAGGGCGGGGGCGCACTTGGCGCTTACCAGGCTGGCGTATATCAGGCGATGCATGAGGCGGGCATTGAGCCCGATTGGGTGATTGGCACATCCATCGGCGCCATTAACGCCTGCCTTATCGCCGGCGCCAAGCCTGACGATCGAGTGGCTAAGCTGCGCGCTTTCTGGGACCGCGTCGCACATGATCCAGTCGTCGAGGCCGCCCCCGTTTTCCCTTTTTCGGCATGAGTCTGCCGAACTGGATCACGCTGACGTCGGGCGTGCCCAACTGTTTCAAGCCCAATCCGCGGGCTTTTCTCGGACCTGAGGTTCCGCTCTCGGCTGACTCGGCCGGTTACTATTCGACGCAGCCGCTTGAGGCGACCTTGAGCGAATTGGTCGACTTCTCCCTCGTCAACAAATGCGCGCCCCGTCTCACCGTTGGCGCGGCCAATGTCAGAACCGCCGAAGTGCGCTATTTCGACAGCCGCGACGCGCCGATCACGGTGCGTCACGTCATGGCGTCAGGCGCGCTGCCGCCAGCCTTCCCGGCGGTCCGGATCGAGGGCGACTTGTACTGGGACGGCGGCATTCTCTCGAATACGCCGGTAGAGGCGGTTTTCGACGACAAGCCTCGGCGCAATTCATTGATCTTTGCGGTCCACATTTGGAACCCGGACGGACAGGAGCCCGAAACGATCACCGAGGTGCTGAACCGGCAAAAGGATATTCAATATTGCAGCCGCACCGTCGCGCAGATCAGACGGCAGGAGCAAATCCACCGCTTACGGCATATCGTTGCGGAACTGGCGGCGCGCGTGCCGCAAGAGGAGCGCGATACGCCTCTCGTTCGCGAAATGGCGAGCTATGGATGCCTGACGCGAATGCATGTGGTGCGGCTTCTCGCGCCGCAATTGGAGGGCGAGGATCACACCAAGGACATCGACTTCAGCCGCGCCGGGATCAAGGCGCGCTGGGAGGCGGGTTTGGGCGATGCGCGGCGCATCATTCGCAATGCGCCCTGGCGCGGGGACGTCGATCCGTTGGCAGGCTTCTCTCTGCACGAGTGCCGCCCGGCCACAGAGCCGATGAGGTGAGGCCGCGCAGGCAAGGGCGCCCGCCGGCGCGATCGCGGGTTTGACGAATGGCGTTTCGCGTGAAGCAGATACGCCGGTTCAGCGCGCAGATTGGTCGTCGCTGCAATGTCGCTGCCGTCGCGCGGCCGGACTTGTTTAGTAGTTCAAGCGCTTACGGGCTATAGACGCTATCTATCAGCCAACGAAACTCCCCCATTGATATCCGGGGCCCGCCACCGCACTTTCTCTTCTACAAAAAATCAATAGTTGGGTGAATATATGCATCAGGCGACTCCGTGGGATGCCGCGCGGGCCGAGGCGGTCGTCAGCCAGCATGCCGGTCTCGAAGGGCCCATGCTGCCGATCCTTCATGCCTTGCAGCATGAATTCGGCCATGTCGACGAGGCCGCGGCGCCGCTGATCGCCAAAGCGCTAAACCTCACCCGCGCCGAAGTGCATGGCGTCATTACGTTTTACCATGATTTCCGCCGCGAGCCCGCCGGCCGCCACATTTTGAAACTTTGCCGCGGCGAAGCCTGCCAGAGCATGGGAAGCGAGGCGCTGGCGCGGGATTTTCTCGGCAAGCTCGGCATTGATTGGCATGGCTCGACGCCCGATGGCGAGCTCACTGTCGAGCCGGTCTACTGCCTCGGCCTCTGCGCCTGTTCGCCCGCGGCGCTGCTCGACGATGAGGTTATCGGCCGGCTAGACGCCGAAAGCCTGGCGGAAGCCGTCGACGCGGTGCGCGCATGACGCGGATTTTCGTTTCCAAGGACGCGGCGGCGCTGGCCCTCGGCGCCGATCGGGTCGCGGCCAAGATCGCCGCGGAAGCGCAGGCGCGCGGCGCGGCGGTCGAAATCATCCGCACCGGCTCGCGCGGCATGATCTTTCTGGAGCCGCTGGTCGAGGTCGAGACGGCCGGGGGCCGCATCGGCTATGGGCCGGTCAAGGCGTCCGACGTCGCCGCCTTGTTCGACGCGGGGCTCCTTTCCGGGGGCGCGCATGCGCTCAGCATCGGCAAGACCGAGGACCATCCCTTCTTCGCCCGCCAGACCCGCCTCACCTTCGCCCGCTGTGGAATCATTGATCCCGTCTCGCTCGACGACTACGCCGCGCTCGGCGGCTGGCGCGGTCTTCAGCGCGCTATCGAGATCGGACCCGCGGCGACAATCGCCGAGGTGACGAAGTCCGGCCTGCGCGGGCGCGGCGGCGCCGGCTTCCCGACCGGAATCAAATGGAAGACCGTCGCCGACGCGCCAGCCGACCGCCGCTACGTCGTCTGTAATGCGGACGAGGGCGATAGCGGCACCTTCGCCGACCGCATGATCATGGAGGGCGATCCGTTCGCCCTGATCGAAGGCATGACCATCGCGGCGATCGCCGTCGGGGCCGGCAAAGGTTACGTTTATCTGCGTTCGGAATATCCGCACGCCGCGCGAACCTTCCAGCAGGCGCTCGATATTTCCCGCGTGGCCGGGTATCTTGGAGCCGATATTCTGGGCTCCGGCCATGCGTTCGATATCGAACTCCGCATTGGTGCCGGCGCTTATGTCTGCGGCGAGGAGACCTCGCTGCTGGAAAGCCTCGAAGGCAAGCGCGGCGTCGTCCGGGCGAAACCCCCGCTGCCGGCCCATAAGGGCCTCTTCGAACGGCCGACGGTCGTCAACAATGTTCTCTCGCTCGTCGCCGTGCCGACGATCCTCGACCGCGGCGGCGAATTCTACGCCGGCTTCGGCATGGGACGCTCGCGCGGGACGATGCCGCTGCAGATCGCGGGCAACATCCGCTTCGGCGGCCTGTTCGAGACCGCTTTTGGCCTCACCCTTGGCGAGATCGTCGAGGAGATTGGCGGCGGAACCGCGTCCGGCCGGCCGGTGCGCGCCGTGCAATGCGGCGGACCGCTTGGCGCCTATTTTCCGCCCGCGCTGTTCGATACGCCCTTCGACTACGAGGCCTTCGCCGCGCGCGACGGGCTGATCGGCCATGGCGGCCTCGTCGTTTTCGACGATACCGTGGAGATGGCGAAGATGGCGCGGTTCGCGATGGAGTTCTGCGCCATCGAGAGCTGCGGCAAATGCACCCCCTGCCGGATCGGCTCGACGCGCGGCGTCGAGGTGATCGAGCGCATCATTGGCGGCGTCAAGGTCGACGAGAATATCGCGCTCCTCGAGGATCTTTGCCAGACCATGAAATTCGGCTCACTCTGCGCGCTTGGGGGCCTTGCACCCTATCCCGTGCTCAGCGCGCTTCGCCATTTCAGGGAAGATTTTGCGCCGCCCCACGCGCTTGCGGCCGAGTAAGGACGACTGTCATGGCTCTTATCAAAGAAGTCGACTACGGCACGCCCGCCGCGCAATCTCAAAAAAGCGTCACGCTGACCATCGATGGCGTATCGGTCAGCGTGCTTGAGGGCACGTCGATCATGCGCGCGGCGATGGAGATGGGCACGGAAATCCCCAAGCTCTGCGCCACCGATATGCTGCAGTCGTTCGGCTCCTGCCGCCTCTGCCTCGTCGAGATAGAGGGGCGCAACGGCACGCCGGCCTCGTGCACGACGCCGGTCGCGCCAGGCATGGTCGTCAAAACCCAGACGCCGCGCCTCAAAGCGCTGCGCAAGGGCGTGATGGAGCTTTATATCTCCGACCATCCGCTCGATTGCCTGACCTGCGCCGCCAACGGCGATTGCGAATTGCAGACGCAAGCCGGAGCCGTTGGCCTGCGCGAAGTGCGCTATGGCTATGACGGCGCCAATCATTTCGATGAAGTCAAAGACCAGTCGAACCCTTATTTCACCTATGATCCGGCCAAATGCATCGTCTGTAACCGCTGCGTTCGGGCGTGCGAGGAAGTGCAGGGCACATTTGCGCTGACGATTGACGGGCGCGGCTTCGAGAGCCGGGTCGCAGCCGGGCAGGACGAGCCTTTCCTTGAATCCGAATGCGTCTCCTGCGGCGCCTGTGTGCAGGCCTGCCCGACCGCGACGCTCACCGAAAAATCGGTGATCGCCATCGGGCTGCCCGAACATTCGGCGGTGACCACCTGCGCCTATTGCGGCGTCGGCTGCACGTTCAAGGCGGAGATGCGTGGCGAAGAACTCGTCCGCATGGTCCCTTACAAGGACGGCAAGGCGAACCACGGGCATTCCTGCGTCAAGGGTCGTTTCGCCTGGGGCTACGCGACGCATCGCGACCGCATCCTGAAGCCGATGATCCGCGCCTCGATCAGCGAGCCGTGGCGCGAGGTCTCCTGGGAGGAGGCGATCGGCTACGCGGCTTCCGAGTTCAAGCGCATCCAGGCGGCTTATGGCAAGCGCTCGATCGGCGGCATCACCTCGTCGCGCTGCACCAATGAAGAAACCTATCTGGTGCAGAAGCTGATCCGCGGCGGCTTCGGCAACAATAATGTCGATACCTGCGCGCGGGTCTGCCATTCGCCGACCGGCTATGGCCTCAAAACCGCATTCGGCACCTCGGCCGGGACGCAGGATTTCGATTCGATCGACGATATGGACGTAATGCTGTTGATCGGCGTCAATCCGACCGACGGCCATCCGGTCGTCGCCTCTCATATGAAGAAGCGGCTGCGCGGCGGTGCCAAGCTGATCGTGATCGATCCGCGCCGCATCGATCTCGTGCGCACGCCGCACATCGAGGCCGATTATCACCTCGCGCTCAAGCCCGGCTCCAATGTCGCCGTCCTGACCGCACTCGCCCATGTCATCGTGACGGAGGGCCTTGTCAATGAGGCCTTTGTGCGCGAGCGTTGCGACTGGTCGGAGTTCCAGGACTGGGCCGCTTTCGTCTCCGAGCCGCGCAACAGCCCCGAGGAAGTCGAGAAAATATCCGGCGTTCCGGCCGATCTCATTTGCGGTGCGGCGCGGCTTTATGCGACCGGCGGCAACGCGGCGATCTTCTACGGGCTCGGCGTCACCGAGCACAGCCAGGGCTCGACGACGGTGCTCGCCATCGCCAACCTCGCCATGGCGACCGGAAATCTCGGCCGGCCCGGCGTCGGCGTCAATCCGCTGCGCGGTCAGAACAATGTCCAGGGCGCCTGCGACATGGGCTCCTTCCCGCATGAATTCGCCGGCTACCGGCATGTGTCGGACGATGCGACGCGCGAGGTCTACGAGAGCCTCTGGGGCGTCGAGATCGATCACGAGCCGGGGCTTCGCATCCCGAACATGCTCGACGCCGCCGTCGAGGGCGCCTTCCGCGGCATCTACATCCAGGGCGAGGACATTCTGCAATCCGATCCCGATACGCATCATGTCGCCGCCGGGCTCAAGGCGATGGAATGCGTCGTCGTGCAGGATCTTTTCCTAAATGAAACAGCGAATTACGCCCATGTCTTCCTGCCGGGCTCGACCTTCCTCGAAAAGGACGGCACCTTCACCAATGCGGAGCGGCGGATTCAGCGCGTACGCAAGGGGATGAGCCCGAAAAACGGCTATGGCGACTGGGAGATCACGCTGCTTCTCGCCAAGGCCATGGGCTTTGACATGCGTTACCCGCATCCGAGCGAAATCATGGACGAGGTGGCGCGGACGACGCCAAGCTTCGCCGGCGTATCCTTCGCAAGGCTCGATGAGCTTGGCTCGATCCAGTGGCCCTGCAACGCAGCCGCGCCAGAGGGCACGCCGGTGATGCATATCGGCCATTTCGCCGCCGGCAAGGGCAAATTCGTCATCACCGAATATGTCGCGACCGACGAGCGGACGGGACCGCGCTTCCCGCTGCTGCTGACGACGGGGCGCATTCTCAGCCATTACAATGTCGGCGCGCAGACGCGGCGCACCGCCAATGTCGCCTGGCACCCCGAAGATCGGCTCGAAATCCATCCGCACGACGCCGAACTGCGCGGAATCAACGATGGCGAATGGGTGAAGCTGCACAGCCGCGCCGGCGAGACGACGCTGCGGGCCCTGATCACCGACCGCGTCGCGCCGGGCGTCGTCTATACGACCTTCCATCATCCGGTGACGCAGACTAATGTGGTGACGACGGAATTCTCAGATTGGGCGACCAATTGTCCGGAATTCAAGGTGACCGCGGTGCAGGTCTCGCGATCGAACGGCCCGAGCGAATGGCAGGAAAGCTATCGCAAGCAGGCCGAGCAGAGCCGGCGCATCCTCACCAACATCGAAGCGGCCGAATGAGCGATCTCGACTCCGACTCGATCTTCGTCGCCGCGCCGCCGCCGCCGGCGGTGAGCGTCGAGTGCCTTGCGCAGCGCGGGAAAGATCTTGTCCGGTCCGTCCGCGCGGCGCCGGAGGAGACGGCGATCGCCTTTACTTTCAACGGGATCACGCACGCCGTCATGATGGCGACGCCAGCCGACCTCGATGATTTTGGCGTGGGGTTCGCGCTTACCGAGGGATTGATCGAGAAGCCGGCCGACATTTCGAGCCTCGAGATCATCCCGACCGAACTCGGGGTCGAAGTCAGGATCTGGCTACCGGAGGATCGCGGCGAAACCTATTCGGCGCGGCGGCGCAGCATGGCGGGGCCGACCGGCTGCGGGCTTTGCGGCATCGAAAGCCTTAGCGAAGCGATGCGCTTTGCGCCCGCGGTACCCAGCGCAGGCGTCTTCGAGCGCGGCGACATCGTCAAGGCGATGGCTTCAATTCAGGCCGGACAGACGCTCAACGCGCAGACCCATGCGGTGCATGCGGCGGCCTTCTGGACGCCCGCGGGAGGCCTCATTGCGCTGCGCGAGGATGTCGGCCGCCACAATGCGCTGGACAAACTGGCCGGCGCGCTCTGTCGCGGCGGCGTTTGCGCGGGCGACGGTCTCGTGCTTCTGACCAGCCGGGTGTCGATCGAGTTGATCCAGAAGGCGGCGCGGATGGGCGCCCCGATCATCGCCGCCGTTTCCGCGCCGACCGCAGCCGCGATCCGGCTCGCCGAGGACTGCGGCGTCACGCTAATCGCTGTCGTGCGCGGCGCGGATTTCGAGATATTCACCCATCCGGAACGGATCGTCGATCGGGTCATCGCCAATGTCGCCTGACAAAAAACTCATCTATATGGCCAATCAGATCGGTAAATTCTTCGAAGCGCAAAAGCACGCCGACCCGGCGAAGGGCATCGCCGATCATCTCGCCCATTTCTGGGAGCCCCGCATGCGGGCGAAGATCATAAGTCATCTGGAGCATGGCGGCGCTGGGCTCGACCCCGATGTCAAGGACGCCATCCGCTTGCTCGCCGCGACGGATTTCTCGAGGCCCGAGCCGTCGGACGCAACGGCCCGGTAACGCGGGCGAGCCAAGGCGCCGGGGGCGATCTCGATCGGCGCGACAAGCACCTGCGCGGTCCGGCCTACAGCCAAGGCGACGTTTTGGCGCGGTTTTAATTTGATTTGCATCATTGCCGCGTAGCGCGCCCTTCTCATAGATAGCGGCCGTCCACCCAAGGGCTCCTCCGCCGCTTGGGCGCATAACCGATTCTGCACGCAGCGAATGGGGCGCTATTCATGGCACTGACGGTTTCTCCCGCCAAAAGCTTCAGATTCGGCGAGCTTGTCCTCGCCGCCGTACTGGGCATCCTGACGCTTTTGACGGCTTTCATAGCGCTCAACGCCTGGACCCCGGCCTACGCCTTCCACATGGTGCTGATCTGCTTCGCCAGCGCCTTCGGCATCTTCGCCATCTACCAGCGCTACAAGGTTCGCGACGCCGATCCGCCGCCGCAGACGATCGACAATCGCCCGAACTATAATTTCGGCCCGGTGAAATTCTCCACCATCGCCGCCGTCATCTGGGGCATCGCGGGATTCACGGTCGGACTCATTATCGCGCTCGAGCTCGCTTTTCCCGAGCTGAATGTCAGCCGCTGGACCAACTTCGGCAGATTGCGGCCGCTGCACACCTCGGCGGTGATCTTCGCCTTCGGCGGCAATGTTCTTCTCGCCACTACGCTCTATATCGTGCAGCGCACCAGCCGCGCGCGCCTCGCCGGCGATCTCGCGCCCTGGTTCGTGGTTCTTGGCTACAATCTCTTCATCGTCATCGCCGGCACGGGCTATCTGCTCGGCATCACGCATTCGAAGGAATACGCCGAGCCTGAATGGTACGCCGACATCCTTCTAGTCGCCGTTTGGCTCACCTATTTCACCGTCTTCATCGGCACGCTGATGAAGCGCGCCGAACCGCATATATACGTCGCCAACTGGTTTTTTCTCGCATTCATCGTCACCATCGCCGTTCTGGTTCTCGGCAATAACGCAGCGATCCCGGTTTCGATTTTTTCATCGAAATCCTACGTCGTCTGGTCAGGCGTTCAGGATGCGATGATCCAGTGGTGGTACGGCCATAACGCGGTCGGCTTCTACCTGACCGCTTCGTTCCTCGGCATGATGTATTATTTCATCCCCAAGCGCGCCGAGCGTCCGATCTATTCCTATCGCCTGTCGATCATCCATTTCTGGGCGCTGATCTTCATCTATATCTGGGCCGGCCCGCATCATCTGCATTACACCGCGCTGCCGGATTGGGCGCAGACGCTCGGCATGACCTTTTCGATCATCCTGTGGAT
>DAITNE010000025.1:0-10101 GCA_036834765.1 Methylocella sp. | reverse complement strand
CGGGGATCAGCTCGCTCAAAGCGAGCGGCTCGAACACCGCGCCCGACAGAATATGGGCACCGACCTCGGAGCCCTTTTCCAGCACGCAGACCGTAAGCCCGGGATCGAGTTGCTTGACGCGGATCGCGGCCGAGAGCCCCGACGGGCCGGCGCCGACCACGACCACGTCGAATTCCATCGACTCGCGTTCCATCACGACCCTCGCCGTTCGGCACCGGCGCAATCAGGCGAAGCGCGAACGCAGGCGCGCCCGCGCCCCCGAACCTAGATCATGTACTGGCCGCCATTGGCGGACAGCGTCGAACCGGTGATGAACCCTGCATCGTCGGAGACGAGGAACACCACGCATCGCGCGATCTCCTCGGGTTCGCCGAGCCGTCGCACGGGAATCAGCGGCAGGATCGACTTTTCCAGCACCTCCTTCGGGACCGCCTTGACCATTTCCGTCGCGATATAGCCGGGACAGATGGCGTTGACGGTAATCCCCTTGCCGGCGCTTTCCTGCGCCAGGGCCTTGGTGAAGCCGATGTCGCCCGCCTTCGCGGCGGAATAGTTCGCCTGTCCGAACTGGCCCTTTTGCCCGTTGATCGACGAAATATTGACGATGCGGCCGAAGCCGCGCTCGCGCATGCCCTCGATGACGGGACGCGTCATGTTGAAGAGCGAGTTCAGATTGGTGTTGATCACCTCGAACCACTGCTCGGGCGTCATTTTGTGAAAGGCGGAGTCGCGGGTGATTCCCGCATTGTTGACGAGGATGTCGACGGGCCCGACCTCCTCGGCGACTTTCTTCAGGCCCTCAGCGCATTCCTTGTAGTTGGACACGTCCCATTTGTAGGTCGGGATGCCGGTCTCGGCCTTGAATTTCGCGGCGGCTGCGTCATTGCCGGCGTAAGTCGCCGCGACATGATATCCCGCAGTCTTCAACGCCTTGCTGACGGCCGCGCCGATCCCGCGCGATCCTCCGCTCACAACTGCCACTCGCGCCATGTTGGTCTCCCCAGGTACAGCCTTAAGGCTCTTTTAGTTGGTGTTGCGTTCCCCTTCACGGCGCTGGGAGACTAATCTCTCCAGCGCCGCTTCTCCTCCGCGCTTCCCTTTCGGGGACATCCCGCGGCGCTCTCTTCGCGTCAGATAGACGGAAAAGGCGCCTGGCACCTTGCGTTCGCGCAATCTGGCGTTGGCGCGCTCTCGCCGATCACGACGCTCAGCGCTCCACCGTGAGCGCGATGCCCATGCCGCCGCCGATGCACAGCGTGGCGAGGCCCTTCTTGCCGCCGCCCCGCTTCAATTCATGCAGCAGCGTGATCAGCACACGGGCACCGGAGGCGCCGATCGGATGGCCGATCGCGATGGCGCCGCCATTGACGTTGACGCGCGCCGGATCGAGGGCCAGGTCCTTGGCGACGGCGAGCGCCTGCGCCGCGAAAGCCTCATTGGCCTCGATGAGATCGAGGTCATCGACTTTCCAGCCGGCCTTTTCCAACGCCTTGCGTGAAGCGGGGATCGGCCCCGTGCCCATGATCGCCGGATCGACGCCTGCCGTCGCCCACGAGGCGATGCGCGCCAGCGGTTCAAGCCCGCGCTTTGCGGCGTCGCTCGCGCTCATCAGGACGAGCGCGGCTCCGCCATCATTGAGGCCCGACGCATTGCCGGCCGTCACGGTGCCTTCTTTGTTGAAGGCCGGGCGAAGCTTGGCGAGCGCGTCCAGCGTCGCGCCATGGCGAATATACTCGTCCTTGTCGACGACGATGTCGCCCTTCTTGGTGCTGATCGTGAAAGGTACGATTTCTTCGTCGAACTTGCCCCCTTTCTGGGCGGCCTCGGCCTTGTTCTGCGAGGCGAGCGCGAAACGATCCTGCTCGTCGCGGGTCAGCTGCCATTTGGCGGCGACGTTCTCGGCCGTCTGGCCCATGTGATAGCGATTGAAGACGTCGGTCAGGCCATCGCTGATCATCGTATCCGTGAATTTGAGATCGCCCATTTTGACGCCGGAGCGCAAATACGCGCTGTGCTGGGCCTGCGACATGCTTTCCTGGCCGCCCGCGACGACGATCTTTGCGTCTCCATTGGCGATCTGCTGCAAACCGAGAGCGACCGCGCGCAGGCCCGAGCCGCAAACCTGGTTAATGCCGAAGGCGGTCTTTTCCTGCGGGACGCCAGCCTTGATCGCCGCCTGACGCGCCGGGTTCTGGCCCTGCCCCGCAGTCAGCACCTGACCGAGAATCACTTCGTCGACCTCTGACGGATCGACCTTCGCGCGCTCCAGCGCCGCCTTGATGGACGCCGCGCCGAGTTCGTGCGCGGGAATCGCTGCAAAGGCTCCGTTGAACGATCCGACAGCCGTACGCGCCGCGCTCACGATCACAATATCAGACATTGGGCATCCTCCTTTGGTCCAGCCTGGCGAGACGCTACGCTGCCTTGGTCCGGCGGGGCAAGTTAACACAGCGATCCGGCACCGCCGAAAACGACTATAGAGCCAATCGGGAAAAGGGGCGCAAAAATCGCCTTCGAAAACAGTTTCGCGCTCTGAAATAAAAGGCTTATCCTAGGGCGGGTCCGTAGCCGGCCGGAAACAGCGCCGATCAGTCATTTTTTGGCCCTGCGGGATGGAATTGCGACTTGACCCCAGCGCCTTGATTTGGGAACGCTTTGTCATGACGTAATCATAATACGAAGTCGAGGGCGAGGCACCGATGCATAAGGCGAGGCTGACGGCTGCCGAAGCCGCTTCCGGAGATGGGCGACCGACCATGGCGAATACCAAGCAGCCAATCACGATCAAGAAATACGCCAACCGGCGGCTCTACAATACCGGCACAAGCGCCTATGTGACGCTCGAAGACCTCGCCTGCATGGTCAAGAAAGGCGAAGATTTCGTCGTCTTCGACGCCAAGAGCGGCGAGGACATCACGCGATCGGTTCTCACCCAGATCATCTTCGAACAGGAAGGCAAGGGCGGCCAGAGCCTGCTGCCGATCGCCTTTCTGCGTCAGCTCATCCGCTTTTACGGCGACAGCATGCAGATGCTGGTGCCAAGCTATCTCGAATTCTCCATCGACAAGCTGACCAGCGAACAAAGCAAGTTCCGCGACAAGGTCGCCGGCGGCTTCGGCTCGCAGGCGATCGGGCCGTCGTTCGGCTCCCTCGAGGAGCAGGCCCGCAAGAACATGGCCCTGTTCAATCAGGCGCTCGCCATGTTCACGCCCTTTGTGGCGCCGCTCGCGCCGCCCGCCGAGGCGCCCAAAGAGAGCCACGAGCCGACAGCAAAGAGCGATATCGAGGAAATGAAACATCAGCTCGAAGAGCTGCAAAAACGCATCGAGGGTTTGGCGGCCAAGGAATAAGATCCGATAGGTTCTGCGATTTTTGGATCATGCCGCTTGCGGCGCCCATCCCGGCGGCGCGAGCTCGAAATGCGCGAATTCGAAGCCCGGCGCGACGGAGCAACCGACCAGCGTCCATGGCCCCAAACTCACCGCGCTCTGCCACCAATGCGCGGGCGCGACGAATTGCGGGCGCTCGCCCTTGAGGAGATCGGGCCCGAGCACATGCCGGCTCAAATCCTCGCCCGTCCGCGACACGCTGATCGCCAGCGGCGCGCCGGCGTAAAAGTGCCAGATCTCGGCCGCATCAACCCGGTGCCAATGCGAGACCTGACCAGCCTCCAGCAGGAAATAGATCGCCGTCGACGCAGCTCGGCCGGACTCGTTCCGCACAGGATCGCGAAACGTCTCGCGGTAGAAGCCGCCCTCGGGGTGTGGCTCCAATTCCAGCAGGCGTATGATCTCGGCCGCGCTGGCGTTTGCGATCGATGGCCGCCCTCGCTCATGCGCGGTTCTTGCGGTCGCGCAATTCGGCGAAGACCGCGACGGGATCGGCGTCCGGCAGGCCGACCGCCGCCTGAACCTCCGGCTCCTCCGCGCGCAAAAAGGGGTTGGTCGCGCATTCGAGCGCGATCGTCGTCGGCAAAGTGTATTCGCCGGCCGCACGCAGCTTTGCTACATGTTCCGCGCGCTCGCGCAGGATTCCGTTGCGGGGATCGGCGCCAAGGGCGAATTTGGCGTTAGCCAGCGTATATTCGTGGCCGCAATAGACCTCCGTCTCGCCGGGCAGCGCCGCCAGCCGCATCAGCGAATGATAGAGAACCTGCGGCGGCTCCTCGAAGGCCCGCCCGCATCCAAGCGAAAACATTGTGTCGCCGACGAAGACGAGGCCCTCCTCCTCGAAATAATAGGCGACGTGCCCGCTGGTGTGGCCCGGAACCTCGATCACACGCCCCTCCAGAGCCCCGACGTCGAACTCATCGTCCTCGCCGACCAGCCGGTCGAGGCCGCCGATCTTCGCCGCCTCCCTGGCGGGTCCCGTCACGCGCGCGCGCGGAAAACGCGCCTTGAGGCCGGCGACGCCCTGCACATGATCAGGATGGTGATGGGTGAGCAGAATATCGGTGAGAGTCCATTCGCGCGCGGCGAGCGCGGCGAGGATGGGCGCCGCGTCCGGCGCGTCGATCGCGGCGGTCGACCGCGTCTCCGGGTCATGCACCAGCACCCCAAAATTGTCCTTGAGGCAGATGAACTGGTGGATATGGGGGGCCATGCCGGAGCGCCTCTTTCTCGCCTCTTGTCCAGATGACTTTGCCACGCCCCGGCGCGACTTGAAACCCTCCGCGGCGGGGCTTTATCTTTCGGCCCCGGCGGCGGATGATCGCGACGCGCCTCGAAGCCGCCGCACGCCGCTGGCGCGGGAAGTCAGCGGCGTTTCGGGCATCCCGCACCGCCGCGGCCCTGAGAACATCCTGCCGGACGAACCCGCATGTCGCTCGATGTCGTTGATCTCCGCTCCTTCTACGATACGCCCGCGGGCGAGATCGCGCGGCGGCTGATCGGCCGGATCGTACGCGAGCGCTTCTCCAACTGCGCCGGCTATTCGATCCTCGGCGTCGGCTATGCGACGCCCTATCTCGGGGTCTTCCGCGAGGAGGCGGTGCGCGTCCTCGCCTTCATGCCGGCGCAGCAGGGCGTGGTCAATTGGCCGTCCTCGGGCTATTCGGCCTCTGCGCTCGTAGAATCGACGGAAATGCCGCTGCCCGATTCCTCGATCGACCGGGCGATCCTGATCCACGGGCTCGAAATCACCGAACATCCGCGCGATCTTCTCGCCGAGATCTGGCGCATCCTGACGCCGGGCGGACGCGTCCTCGTCATCGCGCCGAGCCGCTCCGGGCTTTGGGCGCGTCTCGACCGCACGCCCTTCGGCCATGGCCAGCCATTCTCCCGCAGCCAGTTACGCGAGCTGATGCGCGAAACGCTGTTTTCGCCGACCCATTGGGCCGAGGCCCTTTATGCGCCGCCGTTCCGGCATCGCCCGCTGCTGCGTACGGGCGTCGTCTTCGAGCGGATCGGCGCCTTTTTTGGCCTGCCGGGCGCCGGCGTCCTGATCGTCGAGGCGACCAAGCAGCTTTATCGTCCGGTGCCCGCGATGCGGCGGGCGCACGAGACGCTGCCGCAATTCGCGCCGGCGACCGAACCCGTCGGGATCGCCCCCGTTTCCCGAGCATTTTCGAGCAAAGCGGGTTGCGGTTCGCGCTAGCCGCCGGGCGCGGGACTCAGCTTCAACTTCAGCTTGAAACATTGCGCCAGGAACAGGCCGCCATGCATCAGCCCGGCTCCGTCGATGCCGTGTCCGAGCCCGATCGAGAGATGCCATTGGCTGGGGATTTTGGCCTCCGCCAGCGCTTCCGCGGAGGCGAACAGGGATTCCAGCGGAATCACATCGTCGTCGCTGCCGTGGACGAGCAGGATCGGCGAAGGCTTCGCTCCCGGCAGGCGGGCCTCGGCGAGATGCTCCGGCCCGACGAGTTGTCCGGAATAGCCGAGGATGGCCGCCGGCGGTCTGCTGCGCCGCAGCCCGACGTGAAGCGCCAGCATGGTTCCCTGACTGAAGCCGACCAGCGCCAGCTTCGAATCGTCAAGCCCAAGCTTGTCCAACTCGGCGTCGAGGAAGGCGTTGAAGCCCGGCGCCGCCTTGTTGACGCCGGCCCAGCGCTCGTTCTGGTCGCGCATCGTCAGAGGGAACCATTGGCGTCCCCCCGGCGCCTGCACGCAGGGCTCGGGTGCATTGGGCGAGAGGAAAGCCGTATCCGGCATAAAACCCTGCCATTGCTTGGCGATGGCGATCAAATCCGTTCCATCGGCGCCATAGCCATGCAGGAACACGACGAGCTGCTTCGTCGTGCGCGATTTCGCCGCGAGGCGCGGACCGTCGATCAAAGCCATGGGGTGTTCCGCGGATTGGGGATGACATTCTCCGCCTCGGGCTTAGCGCATTTCGCCGCACGGCGGAACCAAATCCCGGCGCCGACGCGCGAACTGGGCGCCAGAGCAGAAACGCATTTACATCTGGATCGGCGGGATTAAGATTTTGCGGTCGACCAGGGCCGCGCCGATCGAACCCGATCAGGCTCATCGCCGTTTCCATTTTAGCCGTGATTTTCTCTGAAAAGTCCGCCGTCCGGACGCCATGGTGGGGCACGTCATGTACATTATCGCCCGCAACATCACCGGCCCGCGCCTGCGCTGCGAAGCGTTGATGATCGACAAGAAGACCTTCACGCCCTGGCCGCCGACGAACGAGGATGGCTGGCGCCGCGCCTACAAATTCCGCGACAAGCTGATGGCCGAAGTCGTGCGCATGGAGGCCGATCCGCTGGGCGAGCAGCTGAAAGTGATCGAGGCGGTTTATATTCCGTAAACCGGCCCTCACTCCGGCAGAAAATTCGTCGCCACGCCGTTGATGCAGTAGCGCAAACCTGTCGGCGGCGGGCCGTCCGGGAAGACGTGGCCAAGATGGCTGCCACAGCGGCTGCAATGCACCTCCGTGCGGCGCATGCCGTAGCTGCGATCCTCCGAGGTCTCGACGGCGCCCGGCAGCGGATCGTTGAAGCTCGGCCAGCCCGTGCCGCTCTCGAATTTCCGCGTCGAGCCGAACAGCGGCTGCGCACAGCCCGCGCAGACGAAGACGCCGGCGCGCTTCTCGTAATTGAGGGCGCAGCTCCCCGCCGGCTCGGTGCCATGCTCGCGCATGATCCGGTACTGCTCGGGCGTTAGAAGCTTGCGCCATTCCGCTTCGCTATGCGTCACGGGGAACGGTTTGGCGTCCATGATCGATTCTCCAACCTGCGGCGCGTATTCGGCCGCGCCATTCTAACGCGATTCCGGCGTCCTTGCTCGCGCGGAATTCGCGGCTGACCCTGGCGGGTTGGAGGCGCTCTTGGGGTGCGCCCGAAGGGTTCAGCGCATCGAACCTCTCGCGTCATGACGATGCGCGATGCGCATCAGGCCGGGCGCCCAAATTTGAAGGTTCAAGCTCTTGCCTGCCGCCTCGGCGCGAGGGCGACGGACGATTTTTTCTTGCCCGGTCAGACAACGCCCGTGCAGATAAACCGCATCGGAGAGGCGGTCGTCGAGCCGCCTGAAGGCGTTTACGATGGCGCTCCAGCTCATCGATGAAAACTCCAGTTCCTCGCGGCGACTCGGGGGCCCTCGATCGGAGATTTGGCCGAAGGAAGGCGGCGCGCCGCATTTCGTTCAAAGTCAAATCTATTTAGAGCTAATCGCATAAAGTCGCGATCGTTGACCCTTTCGTGTTTCATAAAGAGCGCATAAAGCCGCGCCGGCCCGATCAGCCGTCTGCGCGCCGCCGCGGGCGGCCCGGTTTCAACAAAGCGAGACTTCGCCCGGCGATTTGATAAGCTCGCGGCGGCGGTTGCGATCGCGTCGCGACGCCGAGAGAAAGCCGAGAGACAAAGTCTTGAAAGTCCGCCTGCCGATCCGTGTCCGAAATTGGATGTATGCCCTGCGCGGCGGCTTCCTGATTCGGCCGCTCCTCATCACCCTCGCGCTCGGACTGACGGGAATGATCCTGTCGTCGGCGGAAGAGAGCTTCCCGGTCGTCAGCGCCTGGGTCCCAGAATCGCTTTTTCCCTCCCGCGCGGACCCGCAGATCGCTCAGGTGATGCTCGCCACGATCGCGGGCTCGATCATGACCGTCGTCTCGATCGTGTTCGCGATTCTTCTGATGACGTTAACGTTGGCCTCGATGCAGTTCTCGCCGCGCATCCTCGTCAGTTTCGTGAGAGACCGCGTGACCCAATGGACGCTCGGCGTCTTTCTCGGCACGTTCCTCTACTGCATGGCCGCCCTGCCCGCGGCGCGCAGCCTCCCCCATCCGTTCGCGCCGGTCGCGACCGTCACCGGCGCGCTGATGCTCGCGCTCGCCTCGGTGATGGGGTTGATCTACTTCATCCACCATATTTCCCGCGCCGTCAGCGTCAACCACATCGTCGATCGCATCGCGCGCGAGACGGAGGGCGTGATCGACGAAATCATGCCGCACACGCGCGGACTCGTTGCGCGCCGCGAGGACATGGCGTTCGAGCCGGAAGCGACCGAAGTCCCGGTTCTCAACGATCAGTCCGGCTATACTTGCTTCATCGACAGCGACCGGCTGCTCAAATTGGCCAAGGCCCACAAACTGCGCATTCGCGTCCTGCGCCCGATCGGCCATTTTACGCCGGAGCGCGCCCCCCTCTTCACCGTTTCGCGCAAGAGCCGCCCGACGGAGGAGCTCAACAGGGAAATTCGATCCGCATTCGTCACCGGCCCGATGCGCACGATGCAGCAGGACGTCGAGTTCGGCGTCCTGCAGATCGTCGATATCGCGTTGAAGGCGATCTCGCCGGCGATCAACGATCCGAGCACGGCGATCAACTGCATCGACCAGCTAACGCGCATCCTTATCCGCTGGGCCAGCCGCGCCCCGCCTGCGACCCTCATCAGCGATCCGCCCTATGTTGTGCGTGTGGTGCTTCCGTGGATCGATTTCGATCATCTGCTCGACACCGCATTTGAACAGATCCATCACTATTCGGTGAGCGATGTCGCGGTGAGTTTGCGGCTCCTGCGCGCGCTGAACGATCTGGCGGCCACCATCGACGACGAGCGGATGCGCGAGAAGTTGGCGCTGCGCGGACGGCGCATCGTCGCGAATTGCGCGACTCGGTTAGATCCGGGCGATGTGAAGCGGCTCAAGGACCGGCAGGCGCCGCTCGAGGCCACCGCGCAAAACCCCGCCTTGCGCAGCGCATAGGGCGAGCTGCGAAGCCTCCTCAGACGTCGAGATTGGCGACGGAGAGCGCGTTCTCCTGGATAAATTCGCGGCGCGGCTCGACGACATCGCCCATCAGCTTGACGAAAATATCGTCGGCGTCGTCGCCTTCCTTGATCTTGACCTGCAACAGCGAGCGCGCTTCCCGATCGAGCGTCGTCTCCCACAGCTGCTCAGGGTTCATCTCGCCGAGGCCCTTGTAGCGCTGCATCTGCGAGATGCCTTTCTGGCCCGCCGCCATCACCGCGTCGAGCAAGTCGCCGGAGCCAGAGACCTGCGTCTCGTCGCTGCGCCGGACGAACAGCGCCGGGCGGGCGAAGACGTCATGCAACGTCGCCGCATGCTCGTTGAGGCGGCGCGCCTCGCTCGAGGCGAGGAGGCCAGCGTCGAGCGTCGCGGCCTGGCGCACGCCCCGCACCTCCCGGCTGAACATATAGCCGCCATTGGCGACGGCGCCCCTCCAGCCGCGCTCCATATCGTCGGCGAGTTCATCGAGCCGCACGGCGATTGTCGTGGCGAAGCCGTCCGCCGCGGCCTCGTCGTCGGGCCCGATCGGACGCAGGGCGCCTGCGATCGCGGCCTGTTCGACGACGGTGCGGTCGTAGCGCGAATGCATCGCGTTCAGCACGTGGCGGACGGTCCGCGCCTCCTCGACGATCGAGCGCAAATCGGCCCCCGCGCGTTCGACGCCATCGGAAAGACGCAGCACCGCGCCGTCAAGCCCGTTGCCGATCAGATAATCCTCGCGCGCGCGCTCGTCCTTCAGATATTGCTCGGAGGCGCCGCGCTTCACCTTGTAGAGCGGCGGCTGCGCAATATAGAGATGGCCGCGTTCGATGAGTTCACGCATCTGGCGGAAGAAGAAGGTCAGCAAGAGCGTGCGGATATGCGAGCCGTCGACATCCGCGTCGGTCATGATGATGATCTTGT
>DAITNE010000024.1:3425-10270 GCA_036834765.1 Methylocella sp. | reverse complement strand
GAAAGAAAACAATTGGCGTTCCAGAACCCCATGTCCCCGTGGCCCCGATCATCGTCGGTCGCCCAAGGACTCCCGCGCCGGCCGTTCCACGAAAAGCCCCCGAAGTTCGTTGGATCAGTTAAATCGCTTCGCAACGCCGCAGACGCCAAGGCGCGGCGGCGGTTGAGTTCGAGCCATTTCGTTGCAGATTGCGCCGATCCCGCGCGAGAGCGCAGAGCGCAGCTTGTGAGACTCACCTATCGCGTTCGCTTACGGCTTATTGTGGTCGTAGCGCTGAAGGACTTGTCTTTGCTGCCGCCGCGTTGGTGGTGCGACCAGTCAGTGTTTGAGGAGCTTTTTTAGTTCGCGAAGCGGCCGCGTATTGATGACATCGGCAGACTCGAGCCAGCCGCGGCGCGCCTGGTCGACGCCAAACCGCATATATCCGAGCGCCGCGGTCGTGTGAGCGTCGGTCGAGATCGCGACTTTGACGCCCATCGATTTCGCGGCTTGAGCGTGCACATCGGTCAGATCCAGCCGCTCCGGCTCAGCATTCACCTCGAGGTGGCAACCGCGCTCATGCGCCGCAGCGATGACGCGCTCCATGTCGACGTCATAGGGCTCCCGCTCTCCAATCAATCGGCCGGTCGGATGCGCCAGGATCGACATGTTCCGGTTGTCCATCGCGCGGATGATCCGCTCCGTCTGAGCCTGGCGGGAGAGATCGAACTTATAATGGACGGCGGCGATAACGACATCGAGACGAGACAGGATCTTATCTGGAAGATCAAGGCGACCATCCGCCAAAATATCGACCTCGACGCCTTTGAGCACGACGAAGCCCTCGAGTTCGTCGTTGAGGCGATCGACTTCGTCGATTTGCCGCGAAAGCCGCGCGGGATCGAGGCCATGAGCGACGGTTACGCGCTGGCTGTGATCAGTGATCGCCATATAGGCGTAGCCGCGCGCTCTGGCTGCTGCGGCCATATCGGCGATGGAAACCGAGCCGTCGCTCCACTCCGAGTGGACGTGCAGATCGCCGCGAATGTCGGAGAGCGATACGAGCTTGGGCAGCCCTTTCTTCTTCGCGAGCACGACTTCGCCCCGGTCCTCGCGCAGCTCCGGCGGGACGAAGGCGAGGCCGAGCTTCCCATAGACGTCTTCCTCGGTCGCACCGGCGATCCGCCGCTCGCCGTCGAAAAGACCGTATTCGTTGAGTTTCCAACCGCGCTCATTGGCGAGACCGCGAAGCGCGATATTATGCGCCTTGGAGCCGGTAAAATACATCAGAGCCGCGCCGTAACTCTGCTCCGGAACGACGCGGAGGTCGACCTGGAGGCCGGAACGAAGCACGACGGTCGTCCGCGTCGGCCCGTGGGCGAGGACGTTCGCCACGTTCTCATATTTTGAGAGCCTGTCTCCGACAGCCGCATTGCGGTGCGCGGCGACAAGAATATCCAGATCCCCGACCGTGTCGCGACGCCGGCGATAGCTGCCCGCCACTACGACCCGAGCTTTGTCCAACCCCGGGCGCAGGAAGCTGACAAGCGCTTCCGCCTCCGCCTCGGCCATTGCGAGTTTTGGCGAGCGCGGCAAGGAGCTTCGCCTCGCTCTTTGGGCCGAAGCCCCGGAGCTCGCGGAGACGACCCGCCTTGGCGGCGCGATGAAGATCTTCGATCGAGCGAACGCCGAGCTTGTCGTAGAGAAGCTTGACGCGTTTCGGACCGAGACCGGGCAAGGCGGCTATCTCGCCGAGATCGCCGGGCAGCTCGTGCTTCAAGGATTCGAGGAGATCGAATTTTCCGGTTGTGACGATGGCCACAATCTTACCGGCCAAATCTTTGCCGATGCCGGGCAATTCCGAGAGATCTTCCCCTGCTTTCAGAAGACTCGTAACGCTTTTAGGCAATCCTTCAATGAGGCGCGCGGCTCGGCGGTATGCCCTGCTGCGAAAAGGGTTATCGCCCTTGATCTCCAGTAGCTCGGCCGCTTGGTCGAACAACGCCGCAATCTCGGCATTCTGCACCGGCATCGATCCTGTTCCCTATCTTTCAGGAAGGCGCGTAAGCTGCGAGTCCGGTGACACAGCCTGAAAAACCCTCGTAAACGAAACCGATCTTACTGATCATCGCTGGTACATTCCCACGAGGATTGCTTCCCCAACAAGATGTTTTCGCGCCTCTCGTTCGACATCCCGGCAGGATGGATTCCTGCGCACTGGCAGATGGTCGATTGAGAGCGCAAGCAGTCGGAAATGGTAATGATGCGGCCCATGGCCGCGTGGTGGGCAGGGGCCGCCGTAATCCGATCGGCCGAAGTCATTGAGCGCCTGTTTTGAGCCATCCTCGCCTTCGGGCCGACCAGCGCCCTCGGGGAGCGCTGCACGATCGGCAGGAAGATCGTAAGCCGCCCAGTGACGCCAAATCCCCGCCGGAGCATCGGGGTCGTCGCAGAGAAGGACAAAACTGCGAGTTCCTTCCGGCGTATCAGTCCAATGGAGCGGCGGGGACCCGTCTTCGCCCTCACAGGTAAAACGCCGCGGGATCACGCCGCCGTCGGAAAAGGCGCTCGATCTGAGTTGCACGGATTCGTCTCCCTCGCTCTAAGGCGGTGCCCCATCGGCGCGGCGCTCGGCGTCGGCCACCACCTTCAGCGCGCCGATCAGACTGGACGGATTGACGCTGATGGAATTGATCCCCCAGCCAACAAGCGCGGCGGCGATCTCGGGATAGTTCGCGGGCGCCTCGCCGCAGATGCCCACATGCCGGCCATTGCGCCTCGCGCCGGTTACGGCCAGACGCAGCATCTCCAGCATTCCGGGATCGCGCTCGTCGAAATCGAAGGCCACGATTTCGGAGTCGCGGTCGACGCCCAAGGTGAGCTGGGTCAAGTCATTGGAGCCGATCGAAAAGCCATCGAACAGCGCTGCGAAGGCGTCGATGCGGATCACATTGTTGGGGATCTCGCACATGACGAAGACCTCCAGCCCATTCTCGCCGCGCTTCAGCCCGTTGCGCTCCAGCGCCGCGATCACCCGCCGGGCCTCCTCCTCGCGGCGCACGAACGGGACCATGACCTTGAGATTGGTCAGGCCCATAATTTCGCGCACTTGGCGCAAGGCCGCGCATTCCAGTGCGAAGCCCGCGGCATAGGCCGGATGGTCGTAGCGTGAGGCGCCGCGGAAACCCAGCATGGGATTGTCTTCCTTGGGCTCAAAGCCGGCACCTCCGATGAGGCCCGCATATTCGTTGGTTTTGAAGTCCGAGAGGCGGACGATCACCGGGCGGGGATAGAACGCCGCCGCGATCGTCCCCACGCCCTCCGACAGGCGTTCGACGAAGAAGTCGGCGGGCTGCAGATAGCCGCGGGTGACTCGCGCGATCGCCGCCCTGGCCCTGGACGACGCGACCTTGGCTGGCTCGGCCAGAGCCATCGGGTGGATGCCGATGTGCTCCTCGATGATAAACTCCATGCGCGCCAAGCCGACGCCGGCTGAGGGCAGCTCGGCCGTGCGGAAGGCCAAATCGGGGTCGCCCAGATTGACCATGACCTCGGTCTTCGGTGTTGGCAGGCTGTTGAGGTCGATCGCCGAGGTTTCGAAGGGAACGGCGCCCTCGTAGACTTGCCCCACGTCGCCTTCCGCGCACGATACGGTCACGGTCACACCTGTCTTGAGCTTGGAGGTGGCGTCGCCCGTGCCAACGACCGCCGGCACGCCGAGTTCGCGCGCCACGATCGCCGCATGGCAGGTGCGCCCGCCACGATTGGTGACGATCGCCGTCGCCGTCTTCATCACCGTCTGCCAATCGGGCCTCGTCGTTTCGGCGACCAGGATCTCGCCGGGACGGAAGGTGTCGAGATCCTTGATGGAGGAGATGACGCGAGCGACCCCGGTTGCAATCTTCTCGCCTACCGCGCGTCCGGTGACGAGAACCGGCCCGAATCCCTTGATCGTGTAGGTCTGGAGCGTATTCGCGGCGCGGCGCGACGCCACCGTCTCCGGCCGAGCTTGAACGATGTAGAGCTCGCCGTCCTCACCGTCCTTGGCCCACTCGATATCCATGGGCATGGGCCTGCCCGCCTTCAGCGAATAATGGTCTTCGATGGCGATCGCATTGCCGGTCAGGGCGAGGACGTCTCGATCGGAGATGCAGAACCGCTCCCGCTCCGCCTTCGACGCAGGCCTGTTCCTGGTCGTCTCTCTCGCGCCCCCGCCGGCGGCGTATGTCATTCTGAGCTGCTTGGCGCCCAACCTGCGCGCCAGCACCGCCCGAAACCCCTTCTTGAACGTCGGCTTGTGCACATAGAACTCGTCTGGATCGATGCTGCCCTGGACGATATTCTCGCCAAGGCCGTAGCCGCCGGTGACGAACACCACATCCCGAAACCCAGTCTCGGTGTCGAGCGTAAAGATGACGCCGCTCGATCCGATATCCGAACGCACCATCTTGATCACGGCCACCGACAAGGCGACTTTGAAATGGTCGAAGCCATTGTCGAGGCGGTAGCCGATGGCTCGGTCAGTGAAGATCGAGGCGAAGCACCGCCGGCAAGCGTCAACCGTATTCGCCTCGCCGCTCACATTCAGGTAGCTGTCGTGCTGACCCGCGAAGCTCGCAGTCGGCAGGTCCTCAGCCGTCGCCGAACTGCGCACGGCGACGGACAGGCGTCCGCCGGATCTTTTCTTCAGGTCCCGATAGGCGGCCACAATCTGACGGCGGAGGTCTTCGCCGCCAGTGGCGGCATAGACGATCTGGCGCGCCGCGGCTGCGCGTTCGGCCAGCAGATCGACATCGCTCTCATCAAGCCCGTCAAGCAGCCGATGCAAAGGCACCCACGCGCCCGCCGCGGTCAGTGCGTCACGGTAGGCCTGCGCCGTAATGGCGAAGCCCGGCGGAACCTTCACGCCCTTGCCTGAAAGCGCGGAGCACAGTTCGCCGAGCGAGGCCGTCTTGCCGCCTACGGTGGCGACGTCCGCGGCGCCAAGCTCGCCGAACCAGCGGATATAGCCTGAGCCGGTCATTTGCTTCCTCCAGCCAACTGAGGTTGCGAGCCTGCTCCAACCAGAGATCGAGCCCTTTGATCACGATCAACGGTAGCGCGACAATCGTGTTGGGACGCCTGCAATTTAATTGTAGCCAGCTGCCTGGAAGGTTAGTCGATGCCGCCTGAACGAACAATCCTGCGGCCTAGAGACGTCCTCGGCACGAAGCCGTGCGAGCCGTTTACAAAGCATGACTGCGGCGCCTCAAGGGGCCAACGTCGAGGCGGATGCAGCCGCGCGGCTTGACGCTGCTCAAGGCGCGCCGATACAATAGACCGAAACTTATGCGAGGCGAGCATTGGTCCCGCCAAACGGAGACGCGGCTGATGGCGAAACCTCGCATATGGTCGCCCCCGCATGTTCAGCCTATATCTGGCGACCGGCTGAGCTTGTTCGCGTTGAAGGGAACCGAAGGGCTTGGCCAAGCGATCAGCCGGCTCCTCGGGCGACCGCTCGCGCTGCACGAGGAGCGCGACTTCGAGGATGGCGAACACAAGATAAGGCCGCTCGATCCGGTTTGCGGCGCCGACGTCTATGTGGTGCACAGCCTCCATGGCGGTCCGGATATGAGCGCCAACGACAAGCTGTGCCGTCTCCTGTTCTTCATCGGGTCCCTGAAGGACGCCGGCGCCGCCCGTGTGACCGCGGTGGTTCCCTATCTCTGTTACGCGCGGAAGGACCGCCGCACCAAACCGAACGACCCGGTGACGACCCGCTATGTCGCCGCCCTGTTCGAGGCGGTGGGCGTCGATGCGGTCGTCGCACTCGAGGTCCATAGTGAAACGGCCTTTGAAAACGCCTTTCGTCGTCGCGCCGTGGCGCTGACGGCGGCACCCGTGCTTATCGAGGCGATCAAGACCGCCGCCCGCGACGAGCGCGTCTGCGTCGTTTCACCAGACCTTGGGGGCGGCAAGCGGGCCGACTTGCTCCGCGAAGCGCTGGAGGCGTCCACGGGCCGGCCGGTCGGCAAAGCATTCGCGGAAAAGCATCGCAGCGCCGGCGTCGTCTCCGGCGACCTTTTCGCTGGCGACGTCGCGGGGGCCGTCTGCATAATCGTCGACGATCTCATCAGCACGGGCGGAACGCTCGTACGCGCGGCTCATGCCGCGCGTGATCGCGGCGCGCGGCGGATCATCGCCTGCGTCGCGCACGGCCTCTTCATGCCGGACGCCGAGAAAACGCTCGCCGATCCGGCCATCGAGCGCATCATCACGACCGATACGGTTCCTCCCTTCCGGCTTCCGTCTGGTCCCGTCCGAGACAAGCTCGCCATCGCGTCGGCTGCGCCGCTGCTGGCCGAGGCGATCGCCCGGCTCCACGAAGACAAGCCGCTCACGGATCTCCTTGTGTTTTGAGTCGCGGCTCTCGTGGAGGACTCGGCTGTATGGTCCGTCATGCGGCCGCGGCTAAACTTGAGCTCGGTCGCACGCGTCTAGCCTATGAGGTGCGCCAGCTCTCGCACGCAAGGCGGGCGGCGGCATTGATCGCGCTCCTCGGTGAAGCGTGAATCATGAGATCGGCGCTGGGCACAAGAACGCGCCGTATGCATGTCAGGACGTCAACCGACCGCATCACGCCAGCGCAGCGTCAGTCTCCCGTCTGGCGTCAGGCGGACCCGCGCGCCGAACGCAGAGCTTTCGCGATCGAGCGTCCGGCGCATCCACTCGACATCGGCTCTAGATGCTGGAACAAGCTGAAAACGCCGGATTTGAAGCACCGCGAGTTCGAGACTCGCAAGATGTCCGGTCAAGGCATCGAAACCGGCGAAATACATCACGGCGAGATCGCCGCGAAATTCCTCGTAGCCGCGAATGCCCTCATA
>DAITNE010000024.1:0-3325 GCA_036834765.1 Methylocella sp. | reverse complement strand
AATACATCACGGCGAGATCGCCGCGAAATTCCTCGTAGCCGCGAATGCCCTCATAGTCATTCAAGAAGTCGCCGCATCCGTAGAGGATCAGTCGATCCTTGTGTATTTCGATGGCTTTCGCGTGGTGCGAGGAATGGCCGTGGACAAGAGAAACATTGGCCTGATCGATGAGGCCGCGCGCAAATCGTCGTTGCTCTTCTGGAATCTCATATCCCCAATTTGCTCCCCAATGAATAGATGCAATGACCAGATCGCCTGGCCGCCGTACGCTCTCCACCTGTTCCGCGATCCGCGCGACGCTTTCATCGGCAAAGTCGCAGATAAGGTTCACGCCAGCGGCCGCTGGAGTCGCTCCCCAATTCCGCGGGACGCCGCTCGTCGGCGACGCGAAGGAAAATGCCACCAAGCGTCCTTTGCCGGCAATCTCGAGAATCGCCGGGGCGCTCGCTTGCGCGCGATCGCGGCCGGCCCCAGCGGTCTTGATCCCCAAACGTTCGAGCGTGGCCAAGGTTTCGAGCAGTCCGGCGCGCCCCCAGTCGAGGACATGGTTATTGCCGAGGACGCAGCAGTCGACGCCTGCGGCCGTCAGGCACTCGGCGTTTTCGGGACTCATCCGATAGTTGATGCCCTTGTCCGCAAAGGAGTCGCTGCGCGTAATGCTGGTTTCGAGATTTATGATGCGCGCGTCGGGTAACTTCCGGTTCAGCTCGTCCAAAGCGGCGCCCCAGATATAGGACGGCGCAACCGGCGCTGGAATCGATCCGTTCGCCTGTTCGGCGAGACGAACATATCCGTTTGCCGAATGCACATAATCTTCATGCAGACTAGGGTCGCATGGATGCGGCAAGATCTGATCGATGCCGCGCCCCGTCATCACGTCGCCGCAGAGAAAGACGCGAATGACTTGGCGCGGCGCCGGGGAGTCGAATGTGGACCGAGCCGAGGGGCTCATGCTCAATACCCTGCTTTCGATCGCCTTTGACGAAGGCGATCGGATCATTGCGCCGCTGGAACGTCGGGGCTAAGGCTAGCCGACGCGGCAATGTCCAAATATTGTTTGGCCAGGGGCAACCATTTCTTCGGCTTGCGCTGGTCATGCTCCAGAATGTGGACGAGCGATAATCGGGCGCGCAAACAGGCGCGGTAGGTTCGATAGAATGAAACGAGCTCCGGCGACGGCGTGTCGTCGCCTGAACTCTTAACGTAGACACTCAAGAGGACTGGCTCTACCCAGTCCGCCCCCAGCCGGCTGCATTCGAGGCCGAGATAGGTGAGCTCATCCACCGGATCGACAAGGCGGAGACGCCGATTGAACTCCAGGCAGTCGATAATGACCGGCGGTTGGCTGAGGCAGACATGCTCCGGCCTCAGGTCGCCGTGTCCCTCGACGATCCGGCCGCTTTCGGCGCGCGCCTCCAGGAGGCCGCTGCGCAAAGTATCCTCGACAAGACCCAAAAGCCGTTCGATGCGCCCACCATCGAGGTCGAATTCCGGAGCGGTCAGCACCGCCTCGTTCCGGGCGTGCTCTTCAATGAATTGCGCCACATAGGCCGCCGGCGCGAGATCCGCGGGCTGAGCGTGCTTGTAAAAGCCGACGAGCCGCTCAGCGACGGACGCTATTTCCGCGCGGCTGAGAGTGTGGGCGATGATGGCGCTGTCGAGCATGCGATCCCGTGGGAGGCGTCGCATGACGACCAGCCAGTCAACCGGACGCCCTTCCCCGTCTATCGAGAGGCGTCCATCATCGTTCCGAGTCAATGGCGCCACGCCGAGATAGATATCCTGCGCCAGACGACGATTGAGTCGAAGCTCCTCGCGACAGTTCTTCTCACGCGCTTCGATAGACCCGAAGTCGAGAAAGGAATGGCGGACCGGCTTCTTCAGCTTATAAACGCGTTCTCCCGCCAGAAAGACCCAAGACATATGGGTTTCCTCAACCTCAACCTTCGCCGGCTGAGGGCGATAGGCCGCTGGGCTCTTTAGGAAACAGACCTTCTCCTCGAGGGAGGTCTCGGGAATATCCGTCACGTTGCGCTCGATCATCTGACTGACTATTTACTCATCATAAATTCGATGCGTAAAGTGTTGACGCAGATCAAGGAGAGGAGTCTTCGGCGCCCTCATGTTGATTCTTGGCTCGTTGGATGGCTGCCGGAGACCGAGCACATGGGGGAATGACTTGACCACGCTCGCCGTGCCACCGCCCCATCTCGCGCGCCTTTTCAATCGCCTTGACGCCGCCGATGCGAGCGACCCGCTTTTGAGGCTAGAGCTTGAATTCTGGCGCGACAAGCGTGGAAGCCGGCTCATGCCGACCGCCGCCGATCTTGCTCAGGGACCGGACGCAATTGCGGCCGGTATTTTCGTGTTCCAGCGATCTGACGGGACGAATGAATGGGAAGCGACTCGGACCGGGTCTGAAGCAGGTCGTCTCCTGGGATTGGCGTCCCAAGAAAAAAGGCTTTCGAAAATGCTCGCGCCGCGCATCACCGCGCGTCTGCGGCGGCTTTTTGAGACGGTCGCTGAAACGGCCGAGCCTTTGGCCGCGGCGTTCGAGCTTCGCGTCAAGCCGGGCCGTCGCCAGTGGATCGAGGTTCTTGCAGCTCCGCTATCGTCGGACGGGCGCCACGTCGACGGCATATACGGCGGCATTGTATCCCGCGCGGAGGCGGCGAGCCCGATCGCGAGATGACGCCGCCTCCGGCGTTTCTGGCCGGGCTCTACCCGCTGCGATTTCGCTTCTGAATCGACAAATCAAACTGCGATCAGAAGGTTAGGACCATTCGGCCATCGACCTCAAACAAGACAGCGCGATAATTCGAAACCCATTTGGCGGAGCGCAACACGAAGGCGTTGGAATTGACTTTGCGGTAGAGTTTTTGGATCCGAAGAGATGAGCCTCAGGAGCGCTGGCGTCTTGATGTATAAGCGCATGGATGGGCAGCTTTTTGTACTTCTCGTGCATCCCGGCGGTCCGTTCTGGCGCAATACGGACCTTGGCGCATGGTCGATTCCCAAGGGCGAAGTGGCTGAGAACGAGGATGCCGAAACCGCCGCTCGCCGCGAATTCGCGGAAGAACTAGGCGGCATGCCGGCGGGCGCGCTAAGGCCGCTTGGCAGCGTTCAGCAGAATGCGCGGAAAAAGACCGAAGCCTTCGCCATGGAGGCCGATTTCGATGCGACCTGCATCAGCAGCAACCTGTTTGAGATCGAGTGGCCGCCTCGCAGCGGGCGCATGCAGTCCTTTCCGGAAATCGATCGCGCCGCCTGGTTCGCGTTGCCGATGGCCCGCCAGAAGATCCTCCCCGGCCAGCAGATCCTGCTC
>DAITNE010000023.1:0-10400 GCA_036834765.1 Methylocella sp. | reverse complement strand
CAGGCTGGCCGCGCGCATGTCCGCCAGATCGTCCTCGCCATGCCGCGGATGCTGGCAGAGTTCAAGCGCCTGATCGCGCAGGCAATGGCCGTCGGAGAGCAGCAGGAGCTGGTTCGGGTCGATTGCGCTGGAATCGACGACGGCGCTCGCGGCGAGCGGGTGGTCTTGCGGAAGGACGAGGAAAAACGGCTCCTCGAACAAGGGCGTGATTTCGAGCGCGTCGGTTTCGGGATCCGAGGCGATAAGGGCGGCGTCGAGTTCGCCGTCGAGAACGGGCCCGATCAGCCGCGCCGTCATATCCTCGACGAGAGCCAGCGGCGTTTTCGGCATTTCGGCGCGGGCGAGCGGAAGCGCGAACGGCATGAGATAGGGCGCGAGCGTCGGAATGACGCCGAGGCGCAGCGGCCCGAGCATCGGATCGCGGCTGGCTTTCGCGCAGGCCATCAGCTCATCGGCGGCGGCGATCGCGCAGCGGGCGTGCCCGAGAATGAGGTCGCCCGCGGCGGTCGTCGTCAGGGATTTGCCGACCCGCTCGAAAATGGCGACGCCGAGTTCTTCCTCGAGCTTCAGGATCTGACCGCTGAGCGTGGGCTGGCTGACATGACAGGCCGTGGCGGCGCGGCCGAAATGCTTGAGATCGGCGACTTTGATGATGTAGCGGAGGTCGCGCAGGTTCATGGCGGTTCGATATCAACCCTGATTTGGCAATACAACCGGAACTCCGGCGTCTCCGTCAGGCGTAAGCGTCGCATCATCTTGCCGGGGCCGGCGCGCGCCTCTATAAGCGGGCGCATTCCCTGGAGCGGGACGAGGAAAAGCGGAAACCACTTTTCCTTCCGCGTCCCGCTCTAAACCATTCGAATCGATCACGTTCATGATTTTGGATTGATTCAATCCAAAATCATCGTGATCTAGCCCCCTGCCGCAAGGATCACAGCGCCCATGGCGATAGAACGCACTTTCTCCATCCTGAAGCCCGACGCGACGCGGCGCAACCTCACCGGCGCGATCAACGCCCTCATCGAGAAGGCGGGCCTTCGCATCGTCGCGCAAAAGCGCGTCCAGATCACGCGCGCGCAGGCGGAGACCTTCTACGCGGTGCACAAGGAGCGGCCGTTCTTCGGCGAACTGGTGGAGACGATGATCGGCGGCCCGGTCGTGGTGCAGGTGCTCGAAGGCGAAGACGCGATCAAGACTTATCGCGACGTATTGGGCGCGACCGATCCGGCGAAAGCCGCGCCGGGAACGATCCGCAAGGAGTTTTCGGTGTCGCTCGGCGAAAACTCGGCCCATGGCTCCGACGCGCCGGAGACCGCCGCGATCGAGATCGCGCAATGGTTCTCGGGTAATGAGATCGTCGGCTGAGCGCCAATGCTTGATGCGTTGTCTTAAGTTTGGTGGCTATCTAGCTGAGATATAGATATAAAATAGGAACGGTGAGCGTCGCTGTTCTGCAGCGGCGCTCCTAGAGCATTTTCCAGCTTTAGCTTAGTTCTGAGTTCGAAGAGCTAAATAGATTACCGGCGAGCGCAGATAGGAGTGGGCATTTCGGAGTATGGGGGGCATTCGAATCGTTTTGGCTCTTTCGGTTGTGCTTTGGCATATCCCGGGCTCGCCATTCAGGGCGCTCAACGCCTCAGTGGCGGTCGCGTGCTTTTTCATCGTCTCCGGGTTTTACATGGCGATGGTGATCAACGAAAAATATGCAAAGACCGATGGAAAATCCTGGATCTCGACCTTCTACTTAGCGCGCTTCTTTCGCCTTTACCCGCTGTATTTCGTTATGGCGACGGTGATGGCCATTTGGTTCGCTCTGACAGTTTCGCCGAACGCATTCACGAGCATTCTGCCAATCCCGATCGAGCAGCAGTTCGCCATCGCCGCTTTGAACATCGTCGTGATCGGCCAGGATTTATACGAGGCGGTCTGCCAGGGCACCGCACAACATTCCATGCCTGGCTTCATGGCAAGCTTAAGAGAGTTCCTTGGTCCGAATTTCTTTAATGAGCAATACATGCTGGTCGGTCAGGCGTGGTCACTCTCGTCGGAGTTTTTATTTTATCTGATCGCGCCGTTCGTGGTGAGGTCGCCGGTTAAGACCGCCATCGCATTCGGCGTCGGGGTCGCGATTCGGTTTTGGCTGATCTACATCCACGGCTATCGCTCTGGGATCTGGGGCTATTGGTTTTTCCCCGGATCAGCCTGCCTCTTTTTTCTTGGGAGCCTTGGCTATCACCTCCACAAAAAGATCAAGATTCCTATCCGCGATGATCGGATCGGGCGCATAGCGATAATCGGATTCGGAGTTTGGCTTCTAACGAACGTCATCGCGTTTCACGTCGCAATGGCTTCTGACGCCACCGGCTCGATCGATGGACCCTGATTCTGGGTTCTATATGGCGCGTTCGCGCTTTCGGTTCCTTACATGTTCGAGACAACAAAGCGCAGTTCGCTAGATCGCGGGATCGGGGAACTGTCGTACCCGCTTTACCTTAGCCACGGACTGGTCGCCGGTCTGATTTATTATAGGTGGGGCGCTCCTAAGGGCGTACTGGCGGATGAACTGGCGACGATCGCACTATGTTTGATGGTCGCGTATCTATTTCGAATTGCGGTCGACGATAAAGTCGAGATTTGGCGCAAAAGATTTTCAGAGCCGGGCAGGAAAAAAGCTGACGCTTACAGAAAAAGCGCAACACAAGGTGTCGCCGTCTGAGGGCGGACGACCGTCCTTGGCGGCCTGAAAAATCGCTCTACGCTTCGAGCAGGCGCAGTTCCCGCGCGCTTCGGCCGATCTTGCGCCTGAGCAGCGTGCGCAGGGTTACGCCGTCGACGTAGCCGACCTCACCGGCGATCTCATCGACGCTGGCGCGCGTCGTTTGCAACAGATGCGTTGCACGTTCGACGCGCAAATCCTGGAAATATGAGAGCGGCGATTTGCCGAGGATGACGCGCAGCCGCCGCGCCAGGGTGCGTTCGCTTGCGCCCACGGCGAGCGCCGCCGCTTTGAGCGAAAAGCCCGCGGAGAGATGGCTTCGGGCCCAGCGCTCGAAGCGCTCGACGATGGGGTCGCTATGCATGAGGTGATCGGGAATGATGAACGCCGCCTGAGAAGGTCGTGGATCGGCCACCAGATACTTCGCCGTGACGGCGGCGAGCGCGGGGCTGGAGCGGCGTATCAGGCAGAGGGCGAGATCGAGATGGCCCAGCGCGGCGCCGGCCGTCACGACCCGGCTGGTCTCCATGAGCATGCGCGATTCATCAAGTTTGACGCGCGGATAGCGGGCGCGAAACAGCGGCGCCAGCCACCAGCTGGTCGTCGCCGCCGCGCCGTCAAGGAGCCGGGATTCGGCCAGAATGAAAGTGGCGGTGCAGGCGGCGGCGATCAGGGCGCCTTCTTGAGCCCAGTCGCGCAGGAGCCGGCAGGCCGCGGCGACATCCCTTCGCTCCAGCGCAGCCGGCAGGGTTTCCGGCGTCTTGGCGCTGAGCGCCGGGACGATGGCGATGTCCGGGCGCGGCAAATCCTTCCAATCCTTGACGGGAACGATAAGCCCCTGCGCCGTCTTCACATGTTTGCGGACGCCGACGACGCTGACCGCGAATTGCGGCGCGATGCCCGCGGCTTGCCCGAGTTCGTTCGCCGCGGCGAAGGCGTCGAGCAGCGTCGCCAGCCCCGTGTCAAACAATTCACTGAGCGCCAGGACATGGATGATCATGGCGAGAATGGTAATGATATTGGCAGTCTTGCCAAGCTACAAAGCGCGTTCGCTGGATTAGAAAGGCGGTCGTCCCGTCAACCGCCAGAAATGCGAGGCTAAATGGTTAAGCTAGCGTTGTTCGTTCGTCTCAAGGCCAAACGGATAAAGCGGACGCCTTGCAGAAATTTCTCGAAAGCGGCCTGGAGCTGGCCAACGCGGAAGCTGAGACCCCGGTCTGGTTCGCCTTGCGTTTCGACCCGCAAACATTCGGCATCTTTGACGCTTTTGCTGGCGAGCATGGGCGCGAGGCTCACCTCAACGGACGGATCGCCGCCGCTTTGATGGCTCACGCCGACGAATTGCTGGCGGAGCCGCCAAGCATCGAAAAAGTGGATCTGCTCGCCGTCAAACTCCCGCAACGCTGACGGCTCTCTAAGTCACAGACCTCTCATCGCCGAGCAGCCGGTCGAGGATGCTTTCCTCAAGCCGCGCCAGTTCGACCGATCCGCGCCGGCGCGGGCGCGGCAGACCGACCGCGAGGTCGAGCGTGATGCGCCCGGCCTCGATCATGAGCACGCGGTCGGCCAGCGTCAGCGCCTCCATAACGTCATGGGTGACGAGAATGGCGGTGAAGCGGTCGCGCAGCCAGATGCCTTCGAGCAGGCGCTGCATCTCGATGCGGGTCAGGGCGTCGAGCGCGCCGAGCGGCTCGTCAAAGGCAAGGAGGCGCGGCCGGCTGATCAGGGCGCGGGCCAGCGCCACGCGCTGCTTCTGGCCGCCGGACAGCACCGAGGGCCATTCGCCTGCGCGCTCCGCGAGGCCAACCGCCGCCAGCGCCTCGATCAAGCGCTGACGGGTCTGCGGCGAACTCTCGACCGCGTCGAGGCCGATTTCGACGTTCGCCGTGATGCGCGCCCAGGGCAGCAGGCGCGGCTCCTGAAACATGACGCGCACAAGCGTATGGGACGATCGCGCCGCCCGCTCGCCGCCGAAGAGCATGCGCCCCTCGGTTGGCTCGTCGAGCCCGGCGATCAAGCGCAGCAATGTGCTCTTGCCGCAGCCGCTGCGCCCGACGATGGCGACGAACTGCCCGGCGGGCACGTCGAGATCCAGTCCGCGCAGGACCTTCGTCGCGCCAAATGAGCGCCCCAGCCCGCGAATGGTCAGGGATACGCCGGCGTCCGATAGCTCGGCGTTCGCGTCAGGCCCGGGGGAGAGATCGGCCAGCGGCATTGGGCCTCCTCAACGCTGGAAAGCGGGATGCCAGGACAATGTGGTCTTTTCGATAAAGCGGGCGGTCGAATCGGCGAGCTTGCCCAGCGCGGCGTAAACGAGGATCGAGAAGACGACCACATCCGTTTGCAAAAATTCGCGCGCCTGCATCGCCATATAGCCAATGCCGGATTGCGCGGCGATGGTTTCCGCGACGATGAGGGTCAGCCACATGATCCCGAGCGCATAGCGAAGGCCGACGAGGATCGAGGGCAGCGCGCCGGGGAAGATGACGCGGGTCAGCAGGTCGCGGGGCGTGAGGCCATAGCTGCGGCCCATTTCGACAAGTTGAGGATCGACATTACGTATTCCGTGCAGTGTATTGATATAAATAGGAAAAAATACGCCAAGCGCGACAAGGAACAGCTTCGCGCCCTCGTCGATGCCAAACCACAAAATGACGAGCGGGATCAGCGCCAGATGGGGAATATTGCGCGCCATCTGCAAGGTCGTGTCGGTCAGTCTTTCGCTGAGGTCCGAAAGGCCGTTGGCGAAGCCGAATGCGAAGCCGATCCCGCCGCCGACAATCAGCCCCGCCATGGCGCGCAGAAAACTGATCCAGACGTTCTGCGCCAGAGCGCCGGAGAGGGTGAGCTTCCATCCCGCGACGGCGACAGCGGCGGGCGAAGGCAGGATATTATTGGCCAGAAGTCCGAAAGACGAACTCGCCTGCCAGACGATGAGGAGCGCGGCGGGGAGGGCCCAGCTGACAAGACTGATGCGGCGCAGCCTTTCGACCAGCTTGCCGGCGCGCTCCGCTGAGCCTTCCTGCGGTTTAGGATCTCGGAGGGGTCAGCCCGCCGGCGATCATAGATCAAAAAAGGTACCGAACACTCCATCCTGGGGAGCCGCGTCGGCGGCGTCTCGAAAAAGGGCCCCCTATTCGAAACGATCGACCGGGGATTGCCCCCCGGGATTCCTCCCCAGGATGAGGATGCGAGGATTTCCAAAAAAAGAGAGGTCAGGAACTCGGCGTCCATTTCCAGACGATGTCGCGAACGGCGATTTTCTTGGGGATCAGACCCAGCTTGAAAAAGCGGTCGGCTGAGGCCTGCTGATTGGCGATGATGTCGTCGTTCAGCGGTTCGACGGTCAGGCCGGCGCGCTGCTCCGCCTTGAGCAGCGCGTCGAGATCGACGCCGCTCGCGTCATGGATCGTCTGCGCTAGTTCGGCGCGATTGGCCCGCGCCCAATCGAGCTCCTTGGCCAATATGTCGGTCAGCTGCGTCAACAGCGCCGGATCATCCTGCGCGAAGCTCTTCGCGGCGAGGAAGTACTGATACGGCTTTTCGACGTCGGTATTGAAGGACACGACGCGCGCGCCGCCCTTTTCGGCGACGGCGAGATAGGGGTCCCAGACGGCCCAGGCGTCGATGCTGCCGCGGGCGAAAGCGGCGACCGCGTCGGCCGGCGGCAGATAGATCACCTTGACGTCGCTGAACGAAAGTCCGGCCTTTTCCAGCGCCGCGACGGTGCTGTTATGCGCGCTCGAAGCTTTCGCCACCCCGATCGTCTTGCCTTTGAGGTCGGCGAGCGTATGGATCGGCGAATCCGGGTGGACGACGATGCCCTCGATCAGGTTGGCGGGCAGAGCGGCGACGTAAACGATGTTCGCGCCGGCCGCTTGCGCGAAGATCGGCGGGGCGTCGCCGGTAAAGCCGAAATCGACATTGCCAGTGGCGATGGCTTCGAGGATCGGCGGGCCGAACTGGAACTCCACCCATTTGACCCCGATGTTCTGCGCCTTGAAGGCGTTCTCCAGCGTCTGGCGCTGTTTGACGGCGAAAAGAATGCCCGCCGCCTTCTGATATCCAATGCGGATTTCCTTCAGCTCGGCCGCGCGTGCCGGGGGCGGCCATACGCCGGCGATGGCGCCGCCGAGGGCTGCACCGAGTCCGGCGCTCAGAAAATCTCTGCGATGCATTGCGAGGAGTCCTTGATTTCAGCCGCGCGGATCGGCGATCACGGCCGAGATTGCAGGGCATCCTTCGTAAGTCGATAGATTTTGTCAAGCTATAACGCGGGACGCTTCGGTCGCTAGTCACGCTTCGGGATTGCGCAGCGCAGGCGGGGCGCCCTCCGGATCGTCGGAATAAACCCGGTTTCCCTCGATGCGCAGACGCCCCGCCGCGAGGCGTTCTAGCGCGGCCGGATAAATGAGATGCTCCTGTTCGAGGACGCGCGCGGCCAGCGTTTCCGGCGTATCGCTGTCCAGCACTGCTAGGGCGGCCTGCGCGACGATCGGGCCTTCGTCCATGGCGGGAACGACGAAATGCGCCGTGCAGCCGTGGATTTTAACGCCATCGGCCAGCGCCCGCGCATGCGTGTCGAGGCCGCGATAGGCGGGCAGTAGGGCCGGGTGGATGTTGAGCATCCGGCCGTGCCACTGGCCGATGAACCAGGGCGTCAAAAGCCGCATAAAGCCGGCGAGGCAGATGATCTCGATGCGGTGCAATTCGAGCAGCGCCTGCATCGAGCGCTCGAACTCCTCGCGCCCGGCATAGATTTTATGATCCACGGCGGCGCAGGCGACGCCGTTGGCGCGCGCGAAGGCGAGGCCCGCCGCTTCCGGCCGGTTCGACAGCACGAGGGCGATCTCGGCCGGAAAGCTCGGGACCCGCGCGCGCTCGACGAGGGCCTGCATATTGGAGCCGCGCCCTGAAATCAGGACGGCGGTGCGCTTGCGCCGGCAATTGGTCTGCATCGTCAAAGCGGGAGCCGGCCGGCGAAAGTCACGCGCTCGTCCGCCGCCGCGATGATGCGGCCGAGTGCGACCGATGCCTCGCCCGCCGCGCACAGGCTCTCCGCAACGGCCGAGGCGTCTGCCGCGCGAACCACCAAAACCATGCCGATCCCGCAATTGAAAGTGCGCAACATCTCCGCCGCACTGATGCCGCCCATGGATGCGAGCCACCCGAAGACGGGCGGAAGGGAAATCGCGGAAAGATCGATCTCGGCCGAGACGCCTTGCGGCAGCACGCGGGGAATATTGTCGGGAAAGCCGCCGCCGGTGATATGGGCGAGCGCCTTGATCCCCTCATGCGCGGCGAGAACGGAGAGAATGGGCTTCACATAGATGCGCGTCGGCGTCAGTAGGGCCTCTCCGAGCGTCTTGCCCGGCGCGAAGGGGGCGGGCGCGGAATAATCGAGGCCGCTTTGCGCGACAATCCTGCGAATCAACGAAAAGCCGTTGGAGTGTGCGCCGGAGGAGGGCAGGCCGATGATGGCGTCGCCCGGCGCGATCCCGGCTTTCGGCAGCAGCGCGCCGCGCTCGACCGCGCCGACGGAAAAGCCGGCGAGATCGTAATCGGCGCCGGCGTAAAGGTCCGGCATTTCGGCTGTCTCGCCGCCGATCAAGGCCGCGCCCGCTTCGACGCAGCCCGCGGCGATGCCCTTGACGACCGCGGCGGCCACCGCGCCATCGAGCTTGCCGCTGGCGTAATAATCGAGAAAGAACAGAGGCTCGGCGCCTTGGACAATGAGATCGTTGACGCACATGGCGACGAGGTCGACGCCGATCGTATCGTGGACGCTCGTCTCGATGGCGATCCTGACCTTGGTGCCGACGCCATCATTGGCGGCGACGAGAATCGGATCGATGAAGCCCGCGGCCTTGAGGTCGAAGAGGCCCCCGAAGCCGCCGATTTCGGCGTCGGCGCCGCGCCGGCGAGTCGCCCTGACGAGCGGCTTGATGGTCTCGACCAGCGCATTGCCGGCGTCGATGTCGACGCCCGCGTCGGCATAGGTGAGGCTGGTCTTTTTCGTCATCTGGCGTCTCGCTAGAGCGGGATGAGGAAAAGCGGAAACCACTTTTCCGCTCGCATCCCGCTCTTAACTATTGGAGTCTACGATCGAGAGAGGGCTAGCGGCTCCCGCGCGGCAAAGCAAGATCGGGCGGAGCCGCAGTCTTGAACCTCGGCGCGAATTGACGATCGGGCCCCGGAAGGCTCTATCAGGCCCGGATCGCGCGAATATTCAGAGCCGTGGCTGGGACGGTTATGTCATGCGTCGTCATCAGCACGCCGCCGTAGCCGACCGTGAACGCGCCGGTCAGCGGTCCCGAAGGCCAGAGTTCGACCGCCCAGGGACCTCCATGCAGAAGCAGGTCGATCACTGGATCGAGGAGATCCAGCGACATAGCGAGAACGATGTAGATCTGGTCGGATCGCTGGTTCCGTTCGGATGCCAGAGATAGGAGACCGCAGGGTTCTGGCCGCGATAGAAGTCGATGCGTCCGACGAAACTCTGCGCTTCACCGAACAGGATTTGCGCCGCGACGCCCTGCGCGACGGACGCCCAGACCTCAACCGAATAGCGATCGAATGCTTTCTGCATAGGCGCCTCCCTTGCGGCGCGAGTCCGCGTAGTCAACACGGACGATTCAGCCTGTCAATTTCCCGGAAGCGTTAAGGCGCGTCGGCGAAACAAGGCCCGATGAAGCCTCGCGATTTGGGGCGTCCGTTGGGATTTGGCTCATCCCCATGCTAATTTGGACGCAATGACCCCGAAGGGCCGCCCTGAACGCACAAAAAAATGAAAATCTCGCTTTTCGGCAGCCTTCCCAACCTAATTTCGCTCGGGCGCCTGTTGCTGGTCCCGGCCATCATCGCCCTGATCGCCGCGCTGCGCTGGAAGGAGGCCTTCGTCTGCTTCATCATCGCCGGCGCCTCCGACGCGCTCGACGGATGGCTCGCGAAAACCTTCGATCTGCGCACGAAGCTCGGCGCCTATCTCGATCCGCTGGCCGATAAGGCGCTGCTCGTCTCGATCTATGTCGCGCTGGCGATCGTCGGCGCGATCCCCGCGACCATCGCCATCATCGTCGTCGCGCGCGACTTCATGATCGTCGGCGCCTTCATGGTCGCCTGGTTTCTCGACAGGCCTCTCGAGGTCAGGCCGCTTGTGATATCAAAGATCAACACATTGGCGCAGATCCTTTTCGCGGCTCTGGTTCTCAGCGTCGAGGCCTTCGGCCTCGCAAAAGGTGCGTGGTTCCAGCTTTCACTTTACGCGGTCGCGGGTCTCGCGCTCGCCTCGCTTGCCGCCTATTTCAGCCGATGGTTCCGGCATATGAGCGCGTGACGCCGGCTTCATGCTAGAAGCTGCGCGGCGCTCCGGGTCGCCCAGGCGCCGCCGAGGCGTGGAGCAAAAAGAGCCCCGGCGTGGGGCAAAGAGACGGAAAGGCGATTGATGCGGCTCGAATGGCAGATCGGCTTCTGGATCGGCGCGCTGCTGCTGCTCATCCTGCTGCTATGGCTGTTCAGCGGCGTGCTGCTGCCTTTCGCGGCGGCGATGGCGCTCTCCTATCTGCTCAATCCCGTGGTCGACCGGCTCGAGCGCCTTGGCCTCAACCGGCTCGGAGCCGTGCTGCTTATCCTCGCCGGCTTCGCCGTCCTGCTCGGCTTCATCATGGTGTTGATCTTGCCGGTG
>DAITNE010000022.1:0-10497 GCA_036834765.1 Methylocella sp. | reverse complement strand
GAAGAAGACGGCCCCCGGGATGTGGCCGGCGAGATATTCGCCCTGCGCATCGCGATTTTCTGCGGGCATAAAGAAGCTGGCGTCGATGATCGCGAGATCGGGTGCGCCGAGATGCTCCTCGAGCCGTGTCGTCGAAACGAAAAAATCCGAACCGGAGCCTGCCGTCATGGTCGCCGCCCTTTGGCGCCGGAGCGCCCGCAATGCCTGATTTCGTCCCTGTTCCGAACCGTGGTCGGAAGCGGGGTTCGCCAGGGTTTTTCCATATCCGGCCCCGACATGGAAGGGGGGCGACGCAAAGAGCCTTCCAGCAAATAAAGGGGCGACGGCAATGGCGTTGCGACCGGACGCCACGCGCATCATTCCACGCTGTTCCATTCATCCGCCATTCAGCGTCGACGGGCTAAGTTTGTTCTATGATTCTTTTGATTTTGTCGTTCCTGTTCGCCAGTTGCCTTGGCTTTTGCGTCGGCGCACAGGCGCAGCCGCCGCAACAAAACCAGTGCTTTTCCACGGCCGAGACGCGCGACAAGATCGCCGCCCACGGCCTCAGCGAGCCGTTGCGCTCCATTCAAAATGCCGCGGCGCATTTCCAGGCTGAAGCGCTCGGGGCGAAACTTTGCCGGCGGGACGACGCTTTCGTTTATGAGATCAGCCTGCTCCGTCGCGACGGCAAGATCGTTCGCAGCCTCTACGACGCCAAGACCGGACAGATCATCGAATCGAAGCCAGCGAAACAGCGGGAAGATTAGCGCCGGAAAGATGATCTTACCTGAAAAGGTGCGGGCTTTTCGGATAGGATCGTGCGCCAGATCAAGCAATCTAAACGCTTTGGGGCGCCGCGACGAGGCGCCGGCCAGTCAGGATTTCTCCATGCGTCTGCTCGTCGTCGAGGACGACAAGGATCTGAACCGCCAGATCGCCGAGGCGCTCACGCGCGCCGGCTACGCCGTCGACCGCGCTTTCGACGGCGAGGAAGGCTGGTTTCTCGGCGACACGGAACCCTATGACGCGGTCGTCCTTGACCTCGGCCTGCCCAAGAAGGACGGCGTCGCGGTGCTGGCCGACTGGCGCCGGGCCGGGCGCGCGATGCCGGTTCTGATCCTCACCGCGCGCGAGCGCTGGGGCGAGAAGGTTCGCGGGTTCGATGCCGGGGCCGACGATTATGTGACGAAGCCGTTTCACATGGAGGAAATACTGGCGAGGCTCCGCGCGCTGATGCGCCGCGCCGCCGGCCATGCGTCAAGCGTCTTCTCCTGCGGGCCCGTCACGCTCGATACGCGCGCCGGACGCGTCGCCATCGACGACATTGTGGTCAAGCTCACCTCCCATGAATATCGGCTTCTTTCCTATCTGATGCACCACCAGGGGCGAGTGGTGTCGCGCGCGGAAATCGTCGAACATCTTTATGATCAGGATTTCGATCGCGACTCGAATACGATCGAGGTTTTCGTCGGACGCCTGCGCCGCAAGCTTGGCGTCGACGTCATCCAGACCGTGCGCGGCCTCGGCTATGTGCTGGCGCCGCCCGCCGCCAAAGACGATCGCCCCCTCGCCAGCCGCTCCGATCCCGGCGCCTGAAATTGACGACGCAGGCGCCAGAGGGTCGAAGCGCGGCCGCCGCTGGGACGTTGGGCGGCAACATCTCGATCGCGAAGCGGCTCTTCCTGTCCGCCACGATCCTCAGCTTTACGATTCTGTTGATCGCCGGCGTCGTCCTCTCGCATTTCTATCAGCGCGCCGCCGAGGCCAATTTCGATGAGCGCCTCAGCGTCTATCTCCACGCGCTCGTCGCCGATATCGCGACCCCGGGCGAGACCGGCGAGACCAATCCGGAGGAACTCAGCGATCCTCAATTCGCATTGGCGCTGTCCGGGTGGTACTGGCAGATCACGAACCTCGACTCCGACAAGCAGCAGATCAGAAGTTCGCGCTCGCTTTTCGCCGCGCGCCTGCCGCGGCTCGCCGACGTTGGCGTTCCGGCCGGCCTTGGCGGCGCGCGCCGGGGCTATGCGATCGGCCCGGATGGGCGGCGCCTGCGCATCGTCGAGCGCGTCATCGATACCGGCGACAATGAAATTTATCTCGTCCAGGTCGCGGCGACGACCGGCGAGATCGAGGCGGCGATCGAGCGTTTCGACGCCTATCTCGTCGTCACCTTCGGCTTGCTCGCGATCGCTCTCATCGCCTCATCAGCCGCACAGCTGCGCTATGGCCTCGCGCCGTTGCGGCAATTGCAGGAAGGCGTCGCCGCGATCCGGCGCGGGGAGGCCGAATCGATCGAAGGCGCGCTCTCGCCCGATCTCGCGCCGCTCGCCGGCGAACTCAACCTGCTCATCGGGGCCAATCGCGCGGTGGTGGAGCGCGCCCGCACGCAGGTCGGCAATCTGGCGCATGCGTTGAAAACGCCGCTAAGCGTCATCATCAACGAAGCCGCGCTGCAGACGGGCCCCTCCGCCGGCAAGGTTGAGGAACAGGCCGCGATCATGCGCGATCAGGTGTCCTATTATCTCCATCGCGCCGTGGCGGCGGCTAGGGCAGGCGCGGTCGCGAGCGCGACCGATGTTGGACTGGTCGCCCAATCGCTCGCCGGCGCCTTTGAAAAAATCTACGCGGAGCGCGCGATCAGCTTCACGGTCGATATGCCGCAGCCGGTACGATTCTTGGGGGAACGGCAGGATCTTGAGGAAATGATCGGCAATCTGGCCGATAACGCCGGAAAATGGGCGGCGAGCGCCGTCAGGATCGCCATCGCGCCTGAATGCACCCAGAGCGGAGCCGAACGCTCGTTCTTTCGCGTCGCCATCGAAGATGACGGGCCTGGCCTTGCGCCGGAGCTGCGCGAGGCTGCGCTCAAGAGAGGGCGCCGGCTCGATGAGACAAAGCCGGGATCCGGCCTTGGACTCTCGATCGTCGCCGACCTCGCGTCCTTGTATGGCGGCGATTTGACGCTGGAGGTCAGCCCGATGGGCGGTCTTCGCGCCGTTCTGCGCCTGCCTTCGACGTCGAACGCGCCGCCGCAAACGCGCCCGTGAACGGAAAGATGTTTCCAAGCCAGGCGGCTGTGACTATTAAGGCGCCTATGCAATGGTTCGTTTTTGCCCTTTTTACAGGCGTTGCGGTGCTGAGCGTGCTGTGGCCGCTCGTCCGCACGCCGCGCGCCCTCTCGCACAGCGCGATCGATATCGCCTTCTATAAGGACCAGCTCGCGGCGATCGACCGCGACGCCGCCGAGGGTCTTGTCGCCGCGACCGACGCCGAAGGCGCCAAGGCGGAGGCCGCCCGCCGCCTGCTCGCCGCCGCGGACTCGCCGCCGTCGCCGCCCGCCGCCACGGAGGGCCGCGCCGCCCGCTACGCAGGGATCGGGGTCGCTCTGTTCGTGCCGGTGGCGGCGCTGGGACTTTACGCGTTTGTCGGCCATCCGGACTTTCCCGATCTGCCTTTGTCCGCACGGCTCAGCGAACCCCCAGGTCGCATGGACCTGATGGCGGCGATCGCGAAGATCGAGGCGCATCTGGCGCAGGATCCAGATGATGGTCGCGGCTATGAGGTTCTCGCCCCGGTCTATATGCGTCTTGGGCGCTACGACGACGCCGTGAAGGCGTCCGAGGCCGCCTTGCGGCTCAATGGCGAAACGCCCGAACGGCTGGCGCGTTTGGGTGAAGCTCTGGTCGACGCCGCGGGCGGCGAGGTGACGGCGCAAGCAAGGCATGAATTCGAGGCGGCTAGCGCGAAGGACCCGGCGCTGCCGCTTGCGCGCTTCTATCTTGGTCTCGCGGCCGCCCAGGATGGCGACGCGACGCGAGCCAGGGACATCTGGGAGACTCTTCTGAAGGACGCCCCCGCCGGCGCCCCATGGATCGCGACGGTACGCCAGCAGCTCGTGGCCCTGTCCAGCGAGCCTTCGCAGGCCGGCGAAACCGACGGGGCGCCGCCGACGGGTCCCGCGGCCAATCCGGCTCTCGCCGCCAAAATCCAATCGATGTCCGGCGCCGCGCAATCCAGCGCCATCCAGAGCATGGTCGATAACCTTGCCGCGCGGCTGGCGCAAAATGGACAGGATGTCGAAGGCTGGCTTCGCCTCGTGCGCGCCTATTCCGTTCTGCACGAGGAGGACAAGGCGAAGGCGGCGCTGAATGACGCGCGCCGCAATCTCGCCGGCGATCCCGCCGCCGCCGCTCGCATCGAGGCCCTCGCGCGCGAACTTGGACTCGAAGGATAACCACCGGAATGACCCGCAAACAAAGGCGTCTTGTCTTGATTTCGTGCGGGCTCGCCGTCATCGGCCTCGCCGTAGGCCTCGTGCTGTTCGCGCTGCGCGACAACATCGTATTTTTCTACGGTCCCAGCGAACTCGCGCAAAAGGCGCCGCCGCCCGGAGCGCGGCTGCGCCTCGGCGGCCTCGTCAAGCAGGGCTCGCTTCAGCGCGAAGGCGATGCGAGCGTCCGCTTCACCGTCACCGATTTGAAGCAGGACGTGCCGGTGACCTATGTCGGCCTGCTACCGGACCTGTTCCGCGAAGGGCAGGGAGTCGTGGCCGAAGGGACCCTCGGCGCCGATCATGTGTTTCGCGCGGATAGCGTGCTCGCCAAGCACGATGAGCGCTATATGCCGCGCGAGGTCGCCGACGCCTTGAAGAAGCAAGGCGTCTGGCGCGAGGGCGCCGCGCCGACCGGCGCGCAGGATGGCGCACAGGCGGCGACCGCGAAATGAGGCTGCAATGATCGTCGAAACCGGCCACTACGCCCTCGTCCTCGCCCTGGCCCTGGCGCTCGTCAATTCGGTATTGCCGATCTGGGGCGCGGCCGTCGGCGACCGGCGCCTGATGTCGATCGCCCCCTCCGTCGCGCTCGCAAGTTTCGGCTTCATCGCCTATTCGTATTTCGCACTCACCTACGCCCATGTGACGTCCGATTTCTCGCTCGTGAACGTCGTCGAGAACTCGCATTCCCTGAAGCCGCTCATCTATAAAATCAGCGGCGTCTGGGGCAATCACGAAGGCTCGATGATGCTTTGGGTGCTGGTTCTGGCGATCTTCGCCGCCGCCGTTGCGCTGCTGTCGTCGAACATGCCCGCGGATCTGCGCGCCAACACGCTCGCCGTGCAATCCTGGATCAGCGCGGCGTTCCTTTTGTTCATCCTGCTCACCTCCAATCCCTTCGCGCGGATTCCAAATCCGCCGATCGAGGGCAACGATCTCAATCCGCTGCTGCAGGATCCCGGCCTCGCCATTCATCCGCCGCTGCTTTATCTCGGATATGTCGGGCTCTCGATCACCTATTCCTTCGCAGCGGCGGCGCTGATCACCGGACGGATCGACGCGGTCTTCGCGCGCTTCGTGCGGCCATGGACGCTGATCGCCTGGACCTGCCTGACGCTCGGCATCGCAATGGGCTCTTACTGGGCCTATTACACGCTCGGCTGGGGCGGCTTCTGGTTCTGGGATCCGGTCGAGAACGCTTCGCTGATGCCGTGGCTCGCGGCCACCGCCCTCATTCACTGCACGCTGGTGATGGAGAAGCGCGAGGCGCTCAAGATCTGGACGATCTTTCTTTCCATTCTCGCCTTCTCGCTGTCGTTGATCGGCACCTTCCTCGTGCGCTCCGGCGTTCTGACTTCGGTGCACACCTTCGCCAGCGATCCGCTGCGCGGCGTCTTCATTCTGGTCATTCTCGTTCTTTTCATCGGCGGTTCGCTGGCGCTGTTCGCCGCGCGGGCGGGGGGGCTCAAGCCAGGGGGCCTTTTCGCGCCGATCTCGCGTGAAGGGGCGCTCGTCCTCAACAATCTCCTCTTGACCACAAGCTGCGCGACGGTCCTCGTCGGCACGCTCTATCCGCTGGCGCTCGAAGCTCTGACGGGGGAGAAAATCTCGGTCGGCGCGCCCTTCTTCAATCTGACCTTCGTTCCCCTGTTCATCCCGCTGTTCATTCTGATGCCCATCGGCCAGTCGCTGGCCTGGAAGCGCGGCGACCTTTTGGCCGCGACGCAACGATTGACCTTCGCCATAGGCTCCGGCCTGATCGTCGCGCTGGCCCTCGCCGCATGGCGCGGCGGCCCGGTCTTGAGCGTGATCCTGTCCGGACTCGCCGCCTATGTGATTATAGGCTCCTTCGCCGACGTCGCCCGGCGGCTCTTCGCCGGCGGCGCCTCCTTCGGCGCCGCGGGGCATCGGTTGTTCGGCCTGCCGCGGCAGGCCTTCGGTTCGGCCTTCGCCCACGCCGGCATTGGCGTCACCTTGCTCGGGCTCGCCGCGACCGGCTGGGGCGCCGAGCGCATTACCTCCTTGAGGCCGGGCGAGACAGTGGAGATCGGACCCTACCAGCTAACCCTCGAAGACGTTTCGAAGCGCCAGGGCCCGAACTACGCGGAGATCTTCGGGCGCACGACCATTCGCTCCGGCGGCGTCGTCAAGGCCGCGATCGAGCCTGCGATGCGCGCCTATCCGTCCCGCAAGACGAGCCGTTCGGAAGCCGGCATCGCGACGCTTGGCTTCGGCCAAGTCTATATGAGCATCGCCGAGGTCGCGCCGGACGGAAAGCTCGACGCTCGGATTTACTGGAAGCCGCTCGTCGCCTTGATCTGGCTCGGCGCTCTCATCATGGCGTTTGGCGGCGCGCTGTCGCTGAGCGACATGCGTCTTCGCGTCGGCGTCGGACGGCGCGCCCGCAAGAGCGCCGCGGCGAGCCCTTTGCCGGCGGAGTGATGATGAATTTTCGCCTCGTGCGCCGATGCATGATCGTGGCGGCTTTGTGGCTGGTCCCCCTTGCCGCCGGGGCCGTGCAGCCGGATGAAATCCTCGCTGATCCCAAGCTCGAGGCGCGCGCGCGCGATCTCTCGGCGCAATTGCGCTGCATGGTCTGCCAGAACCAGTCGATCGACGATTCCAATGCGGAGCTCGCGCGTGATCTCCGCCTTCTCGTTCGCGAGCGGCTGAAAGCCGGCGACAGCGACGATGCGATCCGCGCCTATCTCGTGCAGCGCTATGGCGATTTCATATTGCTGAAGCCGCCCGTCAAGGCCGAGACACTCGCCTTATGGGGCGCACCGATCGTCATTCTTCTGGTCGGCGGCGGCGCGATCTTTCTAAACTTGAGACGGCGCCGCGCGGCTGTTCTTGAGCCTCAAGGCCTAAGCGAACGCGAGGCCGTCGAGCTGAAGACCCTGCTCGATCGCGATTCGACATCAAGCTGAGGGCGCGGCCCGGTCCCTCTTCGGCAGAGCCGCCAGCGCTTCGGCTCCCGGAACGCGGCGCTCTTTGGGCCAGACCCAGAAGTTGGCGGGGCGCGCCACAGCCTCCGCGAGGCGGCGCCGATAGACGTCCTTCGGCACCTCGATCGCGCCGAGCGAGGCGAGATGTGGCGTGACGAATTGCGCATCGAGCAGCGTAAATCCGCCCTGGCGCAGCCGCGCGGCGAGATGCAGCAGCGCCACCTTCGAGGCGTCCGTCTTGCGGTGGAACATGCTCTCGCCAAAGAAGGCCGAGCCGAGGCGGACGCCATAGAGCCCGCCAACGAGAACGCCATCGCTCCACGCCTCGACCGTATGGACCCGGCCCATGTCGAACAGCTGCCGATACAGCCGCCGGATGCGATCGTTGATCCAGGTTTTCTCGCGATCCCCGTAGGAAGCCGCGCAGCCGTCCATGACGGCGTCGAAATCATGATCGACGCGCACTTCGAAGACATCCGTGCGGACGGTCTTTGCGAGGCTCCTCGAGATGACGATGTTATCGAGCGGGAAAATGCCGCGAACCTCTGGCTCGACCCAAAACAGATTCGGATCGTCCGCGCTTTCGGCCATCGGAAACAGCCCTATGGAATAGGCGCGAAGCAGAATATCCGTCGTTATCTCAAGTTGGTCGCGCAATCGGCTCATAGGCTGTCCGCTGCTAAAAAGACGATGCCAGGCTCAATCTCTGGTCATGCAACATCTGTGCACGGCGGATATCGAACGCTGGATTAACTGCTTTGCGGCGATGCGCGCCGGCGCGACAAATGACTGCCGCTTTTTTTAAAGTAACTACAAATTGGAGAAAGGGAAGCATCCCGGCATTTTTTGTGAAACAGCACGAGCGGCGCCGCGCTTAATCCGCTCCGTCTTGAGCGGAGCGGCAGAGCGGGCGCCGCATTTTGTGAAAGGCCGCGATTGCCCTATTCCATTTGAAATATTTGCCTCGCGCGGCGCGCGAAGCCGGCTCTGGCTCAATCATGCTTTCAACCATTGTCTTCTGCGAAAGCTCTCTGCAATCCGGGCGCATCGACCCAGCGGAGCGCTTGGTGCGAAGCTTGAGTTCCTTGATCAGGGCAAATATGGAGGGCCTTCTTGGCGACGTCGCGATCGCGGGACCCTCGGGGCAGGGCCTCGGCCTTATCGCCGACCAGGCGGGCTGCGGCCTGTTCGAGGCGGCGACCGAGAGCGAATGGCTGCGTCGCGCGATCGAGGCGGCGCGCGGACCGGAGCTTTTCCTGCTTCGCTCAGGCTTTGCGCCGCAGGCGGGATTCATCGAAGAGGCCGGTGATTTTTTGCGCGCGCAGGGTGCCGACAAGAGCGGGAGCGCCCGCGTGGCGCTGCTTCGCGCAGCGCCGGAAACTTTCGTCGAGCGGCTGTTTCCCCGCGCGGCCCCGCTCGCCGGCCTCATCGCGCCGCGCGACCGGTGTGCCGAACTGTCCGCCAATAGATCCGCGATGAAATTTGCGGCGCTGGCTCAATTTTTCAAATCGGCCACGCCCTTGCGCACGGACGCCCGCCGGATCGGTTGAGCGTCGTCAGGCCGCGAAGGCTCTCGTTCTTCAGCTTCGCCGCATTTTCTTCACGCGAAGCGAAGTCGCTTCGCTCGAAAATGCTCTATCGCGCAAAGGTGTTGCAGGCGTCGACCTGACCCGACTGCAGCCCCGTGTTCAGCCATTGCACGCGCTGCGCCGCCGAACCGTGCGTGAATGAATCCGGCACGACATAGCCTTTCGACTCCTGTTGCAGGCGGTCGTCGCCGATCGCCTGCGCGGTCGAAATCGCCTTCTCGACGTCGCCAGGCTGAAGAATCTGGTATTTTTTCTGGGCGTTCGCGGCCCACACGCCGGCGAGGCAGTCCGCCATCAGTTCGACCCGGACAGAAAGCGCGTTTGACTGAGCCTTGTCACCGGCGTCGGCAGCGCGCATCTGCGCCTGTTGAACACGCGGTAGAATGCCGAGCAGGTTCTGGATATGATGCCCGATCTCGTGCGAGATGACATAGGCGTAGGCGAAATCGCCGCCGCCGCCGAGGCGGCGCTTCATGTCGCTGAAGAACGACGTATCGAGATAGACCTTCTGGTCATTCGGGCAATAGAACGGGCCCATCGACGCGCTGGCGCCGCCGCAGCCCGATCTCGTGGAGCCGCTGTAGAGCACCAGTTTCGGTTTGACATAGGCGACGCCCTTCTGCGCAGGCAGAACGTCGCTCCAGACGTCCTCGTTCTCGGCCAGAACGGCGGCCACGAATTGCCCCATCTGGTCGGTGGGCGCGCCCGTTTGGGCCGTTTGCGACGGCGCCGGCGCTCTCTGGGCGTTCCCGCCCGAGCGCAAGCCATTCACCATCTCCGCGCCGCCGATCAAAACCGCCGGATTGATTCCAAGCATCCAGCCGATCAGGCCGAGGACAACGACAGCGCCGAGGCCAAGATGGCCGCCGCCGACGCCAAGGCCGGCGCCCCCCCCGCCGGAGTAACCTGGATCGCCGCGACGGTCTTCAACATTGTCGGACCGGCGAAAATCTTCCCATCTCATAATCGGCTCCCGGCTTCTGGCGCGAACTGCGGAAAAGCAACCCTTCGACGGCAGCTATCTAAAGGCCATATGCGGCGCCGGTTTCAAGCAGAGTTTTCGGGCGATGGCGCGTGAAGCCGCGCGATCTCCTTCGCGAGCAGCCGCAAGTCCCGCCAGGCCAGCTTCTTCTGGGCCGGCTGGCGCAGGAGATAAGCCGGATGCAGCATCGCGATCGCCTTGATGGTCGCATCCCCCGCCGCATAATCGAACCAGCGCCCGCGCAGCCTCGTTATGCCTTCTTTCGAGTTGAGCAGGGTCTGCGCGGACGGAGCGCCGAGACAGACGAGGATTTTTGGGGCGACGAGTTCGATTTGCCGGCGCGTGAAGGGCAGACAGGCGGCTGTTTCGAGCGGAGTCGGCGTGCGGTTGCCGGGCGGGCGCCAAGGCACGACATTGGCGATATAGACCTTGCCGCGGTCGAGCCCGATCGAGGCCAGCATCTTGTCCAGCAATTGACCTGCGCGACCGACGAAAGGCGCGCCCTGGCGGTCCTCGTCCGCCCCCGGCGCTTCGCCGACGAACATCACTTCGGCGCCCGCCTCGCCGGAGCCGAAGACGAGCTGCGTCGCGGTCGCCTTGAGGCCGCAGCCCTCGAACCGCAACAGATGTTCGCGCAATTCGGCGAGCGTTCGAGCCGACGCGGCGGCCTCCCGCGCCTCCTGCTCCAAAGCGGCGACGGGGGCGAACGGCGCCGGCGGG
>DAITNE010000021.1:0-11236 GCA_036834765.1 Methylocella sp. | reverse complement strand
GCGTAATGATCCTCGTCGTCGACAATTACGACTCCTTCGTTCACACGGCGGCGGGCTATCTTTCCGAACTTGGCGAAACGCCGGTCGTCATCCGCAACGACGCCGCGCTGCCGGACGAGGCGCCCGAGGCGATCGTGATCTCGCCCGGCCCCTGCACGCCGAACGAGGCCGGCATGTCGATGCAGCTGGTGCGCGACTATTCGGGGCGCGTGCCCATTCTCGGCATCTGCCTTGGCCATCAGGCGATCGGGCAGGTCTTCGGCGGCCGCGTGACGCGCGCGCAGCGCCCGATGCATGGCGAGGCCTCAGCGGTGCGCCATTTTGGCGCCGGCATCCTCAAAGGCCTGCCCGATCCGCTCACCGTCGGGCGTTATCATTCGCTGATCGTGCGGCTTGACGACGCCTCCAGCCCGCTTGAGGCGACGGCCTGGTCGCCGGAAGGCGAGATCATGGCGTTGCAGCATCGCACGCATCCGACCTTCGGCGTGCAGTTCCACCCGGAGTCGATCCTCACCGAGCGCGGCCACCAGCTGCTCGCGAATTTTCTCAGCCTGATCGAGGGGCGGCAGGGGCGTCCGGCGCGAGCCGAGGCTCTGCGGTAAATCCTTCAGCCATTGGCGTTCCGCAAAACCGTTCTGTATAAGCATCGAAAAATCCGCCGCGGGCAGGAGAAGACCTAAATGACCTTGATGCTCGCGAGCGCCGCCAACCTTGCCGAAGCGGAACTGGCACTTTCGTGCGGCGCCGACATCATCGACCTCAAAGATCCCGCCAAAGGCGCGCTTGGGTCCTTGGACCTTGGCGCCGTCGCAAAAATCGTCGCGGCGGTGGGCGCGCGTAAGCCCGTCAGCGCGGCGGCCGGGGATCATTTCGCCTCAAGCGCCGCAGCAGTGGCGGCCGTGCGCGATCTGGCGGCGACGGGCGTCGATTATGTCAAGGTGGGCCTCACGTCGGACGCGGCGGGCGAATCCTCGATCCGCGCGCTGAAGGACGCGGCCGCGAGCGTGAAACTCGTCGGCGTGCTGTTCGCCGATCGCGCGCCCGACCTCAGGCTGTTGCAGCTGATGGCCGAATCCGGATTCAGCGGCGCGATGCTCGACACTTTCGTGAAGGGCGAAGGCCGCCTGCTCGATCACATGGACGTCGCGGCGCTCGCCGGTTTCGTCGATCGCTGCCGGGAGTTGGGCCTTACGCCCGGCCTCGCCGGCTCGCTGGAGGCGCCGGACGTGCCGCGCCTGCTGCCGCTGCGCCCGCACTATCTCGGCTTTCGCGGCGCCCTCTGCAGAGGCGCGGAGCGGAAGGCCGCGCTCGACGCCGAGGCCGTGGCGATGATCCGCGATCTCATTCCCCAGGCCGCGGATTCGCAAATCGCGGGGGACGGCGCCGGCGTCGATTGGCGCCTGCTCGGGCGCGGCTATGTTCCGGTCAATGAGGCGACGGAGACCGACCGCATCTTCGTTCATGATCTCGTCATGGCGTGCTCGATCGGCGCCTATGAGTTCGAGCGCGCCAAGAAACAGGACGTGCGCTTCAACATTGACGTCGACGTCGCCCGCACCCGGCTGCATTCCGACGACATGCGCGACATTTTCTCCTACGATCTCATCGTTGACGCGATCAAGATCATCACCGGCCGCGGCCATATCGAACTCATCGAAACGCTGGTGCGCGAAATCGCCGATTCGGTGCTGCATCATCCGGCCGTCATCAGCGTCAGCGTCAGGGCCGAGAAACTCGACGTCATCCGCGGCGCCGTCGGCGTCGAGATCAGGCGCGAACGCGCCAAGGAGCTGGCAGCGCTGGAGCGGCCGTTTCAGGCCGTCGCCACCGAGGCCGTCGCGACGAAGCTGAGGGGGTCGCGAAGTCATTGAGCCTGCTCGTCGCCAAGCTCGGCGGCAGCCTCGCCGATTCACATGATCGCGAAGCGTGGCTCGCGGGGTTTGCTTCCGCGCGGCAGCCGCTGATCCTGGTTCCGGGCGGCGGGCCATTTGCGCGGGAAGTTCGCCTCGCGCAGACCAGAGAGGGATTTGACGATGTCGAGGCGCATCGCCGCGCGCTGCGCGCCACGGAGCGCTTCGGCGCCGTCCTCGCCGGCCATTCGGATCGGTTCGCGCTCGCCGCCTCGCGCGCCGAAATCGCGGCTGCGCTCGCAGGCGGCCAAATTCCGGTCTGGCTCCCCTCGGCGATGGCGCTCGCCGCGCCCGAAATCCCCGCCTCCTGGGACGCGACATCCGATACGCTCGCGGCATGGCTCGCCGGGGACTGCGCCGCAACGGCCCTGTTGCTGGTGAAGTCCTGCGACGTCGCGCCGCCCGTCCACCTGCGCGCGCTTGCGGCGGAAGAAATCGTCGATCCGCTGTTTCCCCATTTCGCTGCGCGCAGCGGCGCGAAGATCCATATCGCCGGACCCGCGGCATTGCCTTTCGCCAGAGAGATTTTACTGAGTGGCGGCGCTCCCGGCGCGGTCGCGGCGCCGGTGGAAGGCGCGTGCCTCGCGCCTGCATGAGGCCATCTGCCCATCGCGAAGTGTCTCAGGTTGAATTTCTGCTTTGCGCCCAATTCGGTCGATCCGTAGACCGGCGCGGGTTTTCAATAGCGGACGTTTCCGCAACGGCGGTTGGCGAGTTCAAATCGGGGGTCTGAGCATAGCGACAACACGGCAGCCGGTTTCCGTCCTCGGAGGGATGGGCTTGATTTTGACAGCCTGGGGCGAAGGCTCGGAAATGGCAAAAAGCTTCAGTAGGTTGTCCAGTTCCATTGGTCTGGAACAGTCCTTACAGAGCAAGCTCCTCGACAGCCTTGTTCGCCTTTGGCACGGCATTTGCAGCCGACAGGGGGATGTTCATCCCCTCGGCTCGAACGGTCTGCACATCCACGATGCCGATGAAACCTAGGATTTGACGCAGGTAAGGCTCGACAAAATCCCACGGGCGCCATGGGCCCTCTGTAAAAACGCGACCCGAAGCCAGAACCAGGATGGCTTTCTTGTCCTTCGCCAGACCGAGGACGCCGCCATCGGCGTATCGGAAGGTCCTGTCTGGCCGCACGACCAGATCGATCCAAGCTTTGAGGGCGGAGGGGATGCCGAAATTCCACATCGGCGTTGCGATCACCAGAAGATCGGATGCCAGAAGCTCGTGGGTCAGTTGATCCGACTGACGGGCCGCCTCTTTCAACCTTTCCGCCCCGGCCGGGTCCTTTGTCGAGATGGCCCGGAGCGTGATTTCGTCCAGATGGGGCGGATGCTCGGCAGCTAGGTCGCGGCGCATGAGCTTTGCTGATGGATAAAGGTCGGTGAACCGCGCGGCGAGCGTATCGGCGACCGATCGACTCGCCGAATCCTTCCCCCTCGGGCTCACCGTAATCATCAGGATTTGCTTCATGGCATTATCTCTGATTCTGCGCCGTCAATGCGTTCCAGGCCGCAAGAGAGTCCATGTAGTCTCTCCAGTGCGCGATCTTCCGGCTTTCGATCTTGATGACTGAGCAAAACTGATTGTTGTACTTAGCGCCTGTCGCGAGGATCGTCCCGTGGACCTCGTATTCGATGACGACGACACGACCGTCGTCTGTCTTGTGGACAATCAACTTATCGGCGGATTGAAGCGCGATGTTGTCGACATAGCCCCTGAACTGGGCCATCAGGTCGGTTCGCCCCTTGATGACGCGAGGCCAACCGGGGAAGTCGTAGAGGACCTCGTAGACGACGTCGTCGGTGACGACGTCGAAGAAGTGCTCACCATCGACGAGGTCGCCCAGGGCCCCTCGAACCAGGTTGAAGTAAGGGTCGGCGGGCTCGTAAGCAGCGTATTTCGCATTCTGCATCCTGGACTTCCCCGTGCGCTTCGCAGCTGTTTCCCGAAGTGCCGCCCCGCGTCGAGTACGAGATCACCGACCTGGGAAAGAGCCTGCTGCGCCCCACGCAGGGATTGGTCGATTGGGCCAAGGCAAACTGGGAGCAGGTCAGGGAAGCACAATTTAGATACGATGCGAGATAGCCTTCGGCATCGCCACGGGGCCGGAAACGCCCAGCCTATAAGGTCCACACGGCTTTGATACGCGAGAGAGCTGGCCTGGAAAATTCGGGCAGGAGGATAAGTGGACTTTCTGCCCAAAGCAGACATTCCGCTTACGGCCCGCTGCTTCTCTTTCACGCCCTGAGCGGTTGCTCTCAACGTGAATTGCGAGACGCGGAAGCGGTCGTTCGTGGTGGGAATAGACTGCTCGTCATCTCTGTTGCCAAGGACGGACTTTCTGGAGTCCAGACAGCGTCGATCGCTGTGCCCGAAGTTCTCTAATTGACTCACGCATAACTCTCCGGTTATTAATCCGATTAATAGCCAGAGGGTTATGTGTCCCAATGCCCCACACTTACGAAGTGCTCTTCAAAACGCTCGCCGATCCGACTCGGCGAGCCATCTTCGAGCGACTGTGCCGTGAAGGAGAGCAGACGGTCGGGGCTCTGACGGCTCAGGCCGGGGTCTCGCAACCGGCCGTCTCAAAGCATCTTGGCGTCCTGAAGCAGGCCGGGCTGGTGCTCGACCGCCACGAAGGTCGCCAGACGCATTACAGCGCGCGGCCCGGCGCGTTGGCTCCGCTGATCGACTGGACAAGCCAAATGGCCGGGTTCTGGCAGAGCCGGTTCGACGACCTCGAAGACCTGCTGAAAAGGATGGACCAATGAACGAAAAATCGACCGAAGCACTCTCTGTCGTTGTCGAACGGGAGATACCTTACCCGCCGGAAAAGATCTGGCGCGCGCTCACCCAACCTCATCTGATCGAGGAGTGGCTCATGAAGAATGACTTCAAGCCTGTCGTGGGCCACCGTTTCGATCTTCGCGCAGACTGGGGCGCTGTCGACTGTCAGGTGCTGGCGATCGAGCCCAACAAGACGCTGTCTTACACGTGGGAGGCCCATGGTCTCGAGAGGGTCGTCACTTGGACTCTCACCCCTTCGAGCACGGGGACCCATCTGCGCATGGAGCAGTCGGGCTTCCGGCCGGATCAGCAGCAGGCCTACCAGGGAGCCAAGGGCGGGTGGCCGCGGCTCTTTGCGGCGCTGGAGCGGCTATTGGCGCGGTCGGACTGAAGCCGCCGGCGCAAGCAAGGCTGGGCCAGAGTAAATGACCCGGTATCGCCGGCACATGGAGCAAGCCTCCCGCGTTCGGTTCGGCCTAAGAAACAAGAGGGACGGAAAGAGAGAAACGTCATGAGCAAGAGCGAGTCTCAAAAAGAAAAGTCCCCATCTCAGATGATAGACGAGAGGATCAGAGACCTGGGCGACTGGCGGGGCAAGATGCTCTCCCAGCTCCGCGCCTTGATCAAGCAAGCCGTTCCCGAGGTGGTCGAGGAGTGGAAGTGGAGGGGAGTTCCGGTGTGGTATCACGACGGCATGATATGCACCGGCGAGACCTACAAGAACGTCGTAAAGATGACCTTTGCCAAGGGGGCCGCACTCGACGACCCATCAGGCCTCTTCAACTCGAGCCTCGATGGCAACGCCAGGCGCGCCATCGACTTCCACGAGGGAGACGAGATTGACGAGGAGGCATTGAAGGCTCTCATTCGCGCGGCCGTGACGCTGAACGCGTCCCGCGCCAAAGGCTGATCGAGCTGAAGGGGTAAGAACAAGTCCGTTGAAGAAGGCGCGATCCGTCGGTTTCAGTGCTGGATGCCGTTTGTGGCGCAAAGCGCGAGCGGAGAAGCAGTGGACGCTGGCGTCTCCCCTGCGCGGATGTCCAAAATTGGATGCTAGCGCCCGTAACCAGACAGGCTGCCTCCGGCCGAAGTTAGACATTCCGGGGTCGAAGACTCAATTGAATGATTTCGCGCTTCTTGCCGCGTGCATAAACTGCAACTATGTAATCCGACCTTGGCGCGGCTTCGCAACAGGCTGATCCCGACATGAGCGAGCGCCTTCTTTTCGTCACTGGCCATCTCGCTTTTCCACGCCTTGAGCGGCTGCTGCAATCGCTTGGCGAGACGCCTTTCGTCTGGGAGATCTGCAACATCGGCGTCAAGGTCGCCGCGCTGATGACGGAGGCGATCCTGCTGCGGCGCCTGCCTCGCCCCTTGAGCGTCGATCGCCTGATCCTGCCCGGCCGCTTTCGCGGCAATCTCGACGCGCTTGCCAAGGAGCTTGGCGTTCCGGTCGTTCGCGGACCCGACGAGATCAGCGATCTGCCGGCCTATCTCGGGCGCGGCGGCGCGCCGCCGGATCTCTCGCGCTCCGACATCCACATCTTCGCCGAGATCGTCGACGCCTCGGCGCTGGCGGTCGAGACGCTTTTGTCGCGGGCGCAGTCGCTGCGAGGCAAGGGAGCCGACGTCATCGATCTCGGCTGCCTGCCGGACACTCCGTTCCCGCATCTTGAAGACGCCGTCCGGGTCCTGAAAGGGGAAGGCTTCAAGGTCAGCGTCGATTCCTTCAACCATGAGGAGCTGCGGCGCGGCGCGCGCGCGGGCGCGGATTTCCTCCTCAGCCTCGATGAAGGAACGCTCGACATCGCCGCCGATACGGGGACGACGCCGATCCTCGTCGGATCGCCGGTGCATGATCTCGACTCGCTCGCGCGCGCCGCCGAGGCGGCCGCGCGGCGGGACCTGCCTTTCATCATCGATCCGATCCTCGATCCCATTCACTTCGGCTTCGCGGCGTCCCTCGTTCGTTATGTCGAGGCGCGGCGTCGGCTTCCAGAAGCCGAGATGATGATGGGCACCGGCAATCTCACGGAGCTGACAGAGGTCGATTCCGGCGGCCTCACCGGCGTGCTGATCGGCCTCTGCTCGGAGCTGAAAATCCGCAACGTCCTCACCGTGCAGGTGAGCCCTCATACGCGGCGCACGATCGAGGAGCATGATGCGGCGCGCCGCCTGATGTTCGCCTCCGCCGCTGACGGCGCGCTGCCCAAGGGCTATGGCGCGGGGCTGCTGCAATTGCATGACATCGCCCCCTATCCTTCGACGCCGGAGGAGATCGCCGAAATGGCGAGCGCGGTGCGCGACTTGAATTTCCGCATCGTGACGGCGGCGGACGGCATCCATGTCTTCAATCGCGACGTCCATCATGTCGCGCGCGACGCTTTTTCCCTGTTCCCGAAACTCGGCGTCGAGGCCGATGGCGCGCACGCCTTCTACCTCGGCGCGGAGCTCGCCAAGGCCGAGATCGCCTTCGCGCTCGGCAAGCGCTATGCGCAGGATGAAGTGCTGGACTGGGGCGTCGGCGCCGATCAGCCGGAAGAAGAACGCGACCGCCTTCGCGCGGCCGGACACACGCTGCGGCCGAAAGAGAAGAACGCCGATGATCCGTGAAGTCGTCGTCACCACAATCAATGAGCGGGGCGACCCGCACATCGCGCCGCTCGGAATCATCGAGGAGCCGGACGGTTGGGTCATCGCGCCGTTCCGTCCCTCGACGACGCTCGAGAATCTGTTGAGCGTTCCCTTCGCGGTGGTGAACTACATCGACGATGCGCGGATCTTCGCCGGCCTCGTCACCGGACGGCGCGACTGGCCGCTGGAGCTTAGCGCCAGCGGTCGGCCGCCGCGCCTCAAGGCCGCGCTCTCACATGCCGAGCTGCGCGTTTTAAATGTCGAGGATCATAAAGAGCGCCCGCGCTTTCATTGCAAGATCGAGCGCCGGCAAAACCATGCGCCGTTTCAGGGATTCAACCGCGCAGCGAACGCCGTGCTCGAATGCGCGATCCTCATCACCCGTCTGAGACTTTTGCCGCGCGAAAAGATCGACAGCGAGATCGCCTATCTCTCCATCGCAATCGAGAAAACGGCGGGCCCAATCGAGCACGAGGCGTGGGGCTGGCTGATGGAGGCGCGGGACAAGTACTACAATTTGAAATGATGCGCGGCGACGAGCGCAACGGCCGAGGCGGCCGCGCAATCGCAGGCCTTCGCGCGCGCTTGCGGCAGCGCCTCGATCAAATCGTCGAATGCGATGTAGCGGCGGTCCAGACGCGTAGCGAGCTTCAGGATCACGCCGCGCCCGCCGCCGGCGCCGACGATGGGCGCGTTGGGCCCTATCAGCCCGCGCGTGAGGACAAGAGCCGCCGCGTCCATAATCTCGCGTAATTGCGCCTCGGCGAAAAATTGCGCGAGCCGGGTCCATGCGGTGTCATCCGCGTCGCCTGCGTCGCGCCCGATCATGCGCGCGAGTCGCGCCATCGAGGCGGCGACCGTCTTCTGGCGGCCGTCGGCCGAATCCATCATGTCGGCGCCCTCCGGCAATTGCCCGAGAATGCGATGGACGTCCGCCATATCAGCGAACCATTCGTTCATCAGCGCGGTCCATCGGCCCGCGAAAGGAACCAGCTTTGGGCCGGCCATCAGGAAGGTGCGCACGAGGCCGGTATAGACGAGTTCGCCATGGGCGAGGCGCCCGGCGTCGTCAAAACCGCAACTCGCCGGCAAGCCTGCCGCCACCGGGATGATGTCGGTCGTCGTCGAGCCCATGTCGATGAAAAGGGCGTTGTTCGCCCGCGCGCCCACCAGCGCGGCGCTGGCGTGCCAGTTGGCCGAGCCGATGTCCTTTGCGTGCGCGGGCGCCGAAGCGCCGTCGACGAAGCCAGCGCGGGCGGCGTAGAACAGCGCCTCGCCGGGTGCGAGCAGGCGCTCGGCGATCGCGGCGACGCCCGCGACGCCTTCCGCGCGCGTGGCGAAAGCGTCCGACAATTCGCCGGTCATGGTGACGGCGTTGAGCGGCGCGCGGCCAATGGCTTGCGCCGCCTCCGCGAAGGCGCGGTCGAGTTCGCCGAGGCCGAGCCACAGCGGGCAGGCGATCTGCGCGGCGGCGACGACGACCCCGTTCTCGACCCGCGCGGCCTTGAGATGCGCGCCGCCAATGTCCCAGCCGATGATGTCTTGCATGTTGGTCGCGTGTCTGGCGATGTCGGGCGTGACATGCATGTCTGGCATATCATCCGGCGCGGCGACAGGGGAGCGAGCTTGAATGGACGTCATTCCGGTGATCGACCTGAAAGGGGGCGCGGTGGTGCGCGCGCGCCTTGGGCGGCGCGAAACTTATGCTCCGATCGAGACGCCGCTCGCCGCGACGAGCGCGCCGCTTGACGTCATCGGTGGGCTGCTGGCGCTTTATCCCTTTCGCGCCATCTACGCCGCCGATCTCGACGCCATCGAGCGGCGCGGCGATCATGCCGAGATTTTGCGCGCGCTCGGCGCCGCCTTTCCTGAGGTCGAATTCTGGGTTGACGCCGGCGTCGCGGACGCAGCGGAAGCGAAAGCGCGGCTGCGCAGCTGCGAGCGCCAGATTGTCGTCCTCGGCAGCGAATCCTTAAGAGACGAAGCGACCCTTTCCGAGCTGAAAGGCGAAGAGCGCGTGATCCTGTCGCTCGACTTCAAGGACGATCGCTTTCTTGGGCCGCCCGCCATTCTGGCGACGCCAACCCTTTGGCCCGCGCGGGTGATCGCCATGACGCTCAGTCGCGTCGGCGCCGATGCGGGGCCGGATTTCGACCGCCTGGCATCGCTGCGGGGGGCGGGCAGCGCTGCGCTTTACGCCGCCGGCGGGGTTCGGGGGCCAGAGGATCTCGCGGCGCTCGCGCGGGCCGGGGTTCGCGGCACCCTCGTCGCCTCCGCCCTGCATGATGGCCGGCTGACCGCGAGCGATCTTGCCGCCGTGCGGGCCTGAACCAATAAAAAAGGGGGCCGAAGCCCCCTTTGATAATTGATCCGGGCGAATGATTTAGTTCGGCGCGAAGGGATGCTTCGCGATATTGCGCTGGGCGACGACGGTCTGGGGCGTCGGCTCGCCGGCGATGGCGCGCGCGATCGCTTCCTTGGTCGCCTGATAGTTATAGTCCTGGATCTTCTGGTCGTCCTTGGCTTCCCAGTGAATGAAGACGCCGACGGAGATGAAGATGTCGTCGGCTTCGGCGATCGGAATCACGCCATCGGCGACGCTGTCGGCGACGGCCTTGGCGACGCCGCGCTGGGCCGGCCCGAACATCTGCACGGCCTGGGTGGCGTTCTTGATCGTCACTTTGTTGAACAGGACGGTCGCCGGCTTGACGAGGAGGTTCGGCGCCACGACCGCGAGCAGGGTGGTGAATCCGTCCTTGTTGTTCGTGAGCGCATTGGCGAAGGCCGCCTCGGCTGCGCTGCCGCGCGGTCCGATCAGGAGGTCGATATGAGCGACTTCGTTGCCTTCGCCGACAAGCGATTCGCCGACAAGCAGTTTGTTGATTTTGGTCACGTAACAGGTCCTCCCATTGAGAAAATTCTTCGCAGACAGCTATCGACGAAGGTGACGGAGTTGAAGGTTCGATCCTTGTTGGCAGCGCCCATCTTTTCGCCGGGCCGGTTAACCGGATAGAAGCGGCACTGGTCCGCTCGCGCGCACTCAATCATCATTGCCGCGCTGGATCAAGATACGAGTTAGGCGATCGGCGAAGAGCGTCGCGACGGTGAGGTCGGCGCTGGTTCCGGGGTTGAGGGCGTCGGCCTTGAGGCGGCGATCGAATTCGAGCAGGTCGGCGAGGGCGTCCGCCGGGTCGCGGCTTGACATAAATCTGTCGCGAACGCCGGCCGCCGCCTTCTGGACAGCCTCGGCGGCCTTGGGGCCGTGCTTGCGGGCGATGTGGCTGTCGGGAATTGCGACGAGAAATGCGAGATAGACGGAAACCGCAGGCCATGGTGCGGGCCAGCCCCGGCCGGCCGCCGCATAGAGCGCCTCAATGCCGATGTCGAACACATCGGCGTAGCCGGTTGCATATTGATAGGCGACACGGTCGCGGTCCGCGGCTTGCCTCATCGCCTCGAGCAGCGTGGTTTGGGCGGCCTCGCGCACGTCATGACGCCCGGACGCGCCAAGGCCGGCGGGATTGGCGATGACGATGGCCTCGAAGGCGGCCTGCGCATCCTCCCGGGTGAGGTCGGCGAGGATGGCTTTCAGCGATTGACGCAAATCGCCGCCAATATCGGCCGCGGCGGCGAGCGGCGCGCAGAGGAGAACGATGCCGAGATTGGTGTTTTGCCCGACGGCGGCCGAGGTCGCTTTGATGGCGCCGAAAATGCGGGCGCCTACCGGCGCGCCATGTCGGGAGAGGGGTTGCGCGGCAACTTCCGCGCTCGCCAGGAAGTGATCCACCGTCATGCCGTGGCCGTCGGCGAAAACATGCACATTGCCGGGTTTCGGCGCCTCCAGCTCGCCGCAGCAAGCGGCGACGAAGGACTTGCCCTTATCTCCGACCGTCGACCGAACG